>NZ_JAJFZL010000002.1 GCF_020733635.1 Nocardia spumae
GCGCGGGCGCTTCGCGCCCGAAATTTGTTGCGATACAACGTAACTCGCGTCTAACCCGCTTGCCGCCAATCGAAAGTTGTTGCTACGCAACATCTTTCGATTCTCGTTACAGCATTCACCCTACAGAATTCAGGAATCGAATTCTGTAGGGTGAATGCGCTGGTAAACCCCTACTTTACAGATTTCAGGATTGATGGTTACGGGATGAATTTTATTGTAGCTCTGAAACACATTGCATTGCAATGGTTTTCGATGCTGCCCGGATGAGCTGAATCCGCATCCTGGTACAGGAATTCTATACGCGCATAATCGCATAGGGAATGCGCTGGTCACGCCTCTACAGCCGCGGCAGTGCGTCCCCATCGTTGTATTTGCGCTCCCACGCGGCAATCTTCTCCCGCACGGCCTGATCGACCAGCGCGGCAAGCGATTCCGAGCCGGACTCTTCGGGGTGGCGGCGGTTCATGTACACCACGGCCTCGCGGGCGTACTCCAGCAGGGCGAGGTCGAAATTGATGCCCTGCTGCCGCTTGGTGTCGCTGTTGCGCTGGAGCGCGGGGCGGTCGTCGTCGACGGTCGGGATGGTGCGAGGGTTGCGGCGTCGGCGGTCGTTGACGGCGCGGCTCTCGCTGCCGGAGGAGATGGCGCGGGCGAGGTTGGCGCGGGTGGTGTTGGGGCGGCGTGCGGGCATGGGGCTACTTCTCCTGGGCGTGGTCGGCGAGCATCTCGGCCAGGGCGTCCTTGTACGCGCTGACGGGTCCGGTGAGAGCCGGGACGGTGCCGAAAGCGTCGATGAACACCGCGCGCATCGGATCTCGGTGCGCATGACCGGGTAGCCGAAGTCCTCGACGAGGGCCTCGCGGGCGGCGACGGATGAGTTGGTGCTGTACCAGATCCGCACGAGCAGCACGGAGGCGACGACATCGCGCTGGCGCTCGACCTTGGCGGTGACCTCGAACGTGGCGCCGATCTCGGCGAGGTCGATACCGCTGCTGGAGGTGGGCACGAGCAGATGCCCGGTCGCCATCAGCGCGGCTTCGAGGGTCTCGGCTTCGGGCGTGGTGGCGGCGCGGGCGGTGTGGGTCCGGCTCGGTGGCACGTCGACGATGATCGCGTCGTAGTCGCTACGGACGGCCTCGATTTGGCGCTGGAGGGTCCTGTGGTTGATCCACGAGACGACGGTGACCTGATCCTGGGGCCAGTCGGCACCGGCGATCTCAGCCCATTTGAGGGCGGAGCGCTGGGGGTCGGTGTCGATGAGCAGCACCCGCCGGCCACTGTCGGCCAGGGCGAGCGAGAGCATGATGGCGGTGGTGGTCTTGCCGACCCCGCCTTTGAGGTTGCCGATGGTGATCGCGGTCATGGCTCGACTCTCGCTCGACTATGCGCGTTTACACGTTTAAGCCTTGAGAATATCGTGCCGACCTGCCGAATCCGGTGCGCTGGAGCGGCGGACATGGCGAATCCGGTGCGGCCAGAAGGGGGATGACCAGCAACACCCGGATTCGGTTGCCCATTATTGCCTACCGGCGCGGACACCGTGTCGTCCAATACGGGCCGGCGGGGGCGTATAGGCCGGGTGCCCCCGTATATGGACCACGGCCTATACGGGCGGATATACGGCTATACGCCCCACCAAATTTGGCCAAGATCAATGGTGCAAATGGTGTATCGAATCGTGTCGGATCTCTGGCGGATTCCCGCTGGGGTGGGGGTCCCCTGAGGGGGTGCTCTTCAGGGGGGTAGGAGGGGGGGGTGTCTATACGGGTGTGCCGGTCCGTATAGCGCGGTCCTGATCCGTATAGCGCGGTCTCTATACGTATATCGGCGCGGCGTATACGCCCCCGCCACCCCGACCAAGATTGATGGTGCAAAAGGTGTGTGCAGGGTGTGTGTTCGCTTGTGGCGGTGTTTGCGGCTATGTGGGTGGTATACGGGTTGGGTCGTGGTGGATATGCGGTCTGGTTCTGGTGGTTATGCGGGTTTTGGTGGGGTGGTGAATCGGTGTGGGATTGCTGTGGAATCTCTGTTGTCGCAACACAACACCGTTTCGCGGTGTCTCACTACCCGCGAAACGGTGTTGAGCTGCACGGTCGCGTTGGGCCCAGAACCGCGGCCCGGTACGCGATTTGATGGTTATGCGCCGAATCCGATGTGGTCGACCACGTTGTAGGCGTTCCAGTCGGTTCCGAGGGTGTCGGCCGCGAGGACGTGCCAGGTGTCGTTCATGCCGTCGATATCGCCTGCGGCCCACTGGCCGACCAGCCGCCCCCAATCGGCCGGCCGGACATTCACCCGCCCGTATCCTGTAGGTCCCGCTGCTGTTCGGGCGGGGACGGCGGTTTGGTCGACGGGGTGGAGATCGATCCGGGTTGCCAGAGCCCGTTGTTGTCCGAGCCGCATGCGCAGCGAGGCGGCCATGTTCCGGTTGTGCAGGTCGGTGTAGGCGCCGCCCGATACCGTGCCAGGTTGGCCGCGTCGGTGTCCGCTCCTCGGCCAGCCACGCCATCATCGTGCGGGCGGTGACATCGATCCCGGCCGGCGTTCATGGCGTCATATCCTGGCCGGACGATTGGTCAGGACCGCAGCCGGGCGGCCAAGCCGCGATCGGTATTGTGATCGGCGACTTGGACCCCCTCGGCCAGTTCGGTGAGCCGGTCGGCGATGGCCTTGCCGCCGGGGATGCCGACTCTCCGGACCCGCCGGTGATTTTCCCCGCCCAATCCCGATCCACCGACCCGATCCGGACGGTAGGTGTCGCCTTAGGGCTTCATCAGGCCCAGGCCCCGGGCCCTCCTGCCAGACCCTGACGCCAATCACCGGGCGACGTGCAGCTCGTCGACACCGGTGAGGCGTGCACCCACAGCCTAGGCGTATGGGCCTTGTGCGCGCGCGCACAGGTAGGCGTGGGCCTGTGCCTCGATGATCTCGCCGACCAGTCGGTGCGCTCCATAACGTGGTTTACCTCCTCGCCTTGGCCATCGTGGAACGAACTTCGAATACAATGCCTTGAAGGTAGTCCAGGCCACCTCCGTCACCGTGTTTCGATGGCCTCGGCGCGGGCATCGCGCAAGCGGCCTCCTTGAGGGGCCGCAGCAGGGCCTCGCTCGACACCGCTGGTCCAAGACTGGTGAAAGACGGGCCAGGCACGGGGTGCCGTAGCGTTCGGTGGACAGAATCGGTCAGACAGCTTGCAGCGTCGGCGGGTCCACCTCACAACCCAGCCCTGGCATTCGCGAGATCCCAGCGGGTTGGGAACCCGTCGTGGTCCCAGGACCGGGGGTGATCTCGTAAGCCCCGAGCGTTTTTCGTCGAACTCGCCGCTAGAAATCGGATTGTTGAAGCGCCCCGATCGGCAGGTGGGTCGTCATCGCGGACAGATAGGCGGCGTTGACGTCCAACGGCTGGATCTCGGCATCGGCCGGAGTGCGGGGGTTGGTCCACTTCGGCCGCGCCTCCCAGATGGCGTTGGCGGCACCCTTGGCAGGCTTCCGCAGGATCTCCGGCTCGGCCGGGTGGGCGGTGTGGTCGTAGCGGGCACCGGCGCGGGTGGCGTCGAACAGTTCCATCGCGTCCGGGATCGCCCGCGCTGACCAATGCCTGAGTCGCTGCGGTCCGGTCCCCGCCGGCCTCGGTCAGCGCGGCGGCCACCCGTCGGCGTGAACGTACCACCGTTTTTTGCATGGGGGACTGTTTTTTACAGGGGCCACAGGGGCCACAGGGGCCAGGCGGGATTCGTGCTGGTCAGAAGCCTGAAATCCGGCCCCTGTGGTGGCCCCTGTCGCCGAATCTGAAAGGGGCCGCTCAGGGGCCACCCCGTTTTCGAGCACAGAAACGCCGATATGAAGCCGCCGGGGCCTGGTGCTTCCGATCCGAGTTTTGAGAGTCCGATGCAGCTGCCCCGCTTCGAGCTTGCTCTGGATCACTCGGCCTCGCCGAGTCGGTCATTGAGCGCCCGGTCGTCGAGTCCGAGAGTTTCGGCGCCGGCCATCTTGTTCAGCAGCTCGTGTGTGGCCTTGGGGATGAGGTACAGCGTGCGCCCGTCGTCGAGAGGTTGCCGAGCATGAGCCACGCGGACCTGGTCGACCCCGTTGGCCACGCCGAATCCGCCGCCTCCGCCGACTGCCTCCCATCCCCAGCTGGTCGCGTTCTCGGGAGCGCCCCCGTCCATGGAATCCAGATGAGCTTGTTTGGAGTCGAAATGCTTCGCGCAGCAAGCTCCACCCATCGGGTCACGGGGTCGATCTCGACCCGTCCGGCGCTGGCCGCAGTGTCGACAGCGACCACCGAGGCGTAGGCCTGCTGGTACATGGCTTCGGCGTTTTCGGTGGTACAGCGCCGGTGGACCAGGCGTAGGTCAGCAGGGTTTCGGCGGTCAGCAGCAGGTGTGCGAGGTGGCTCGCGGATCGGCCGCACCCGGAGGCGACGAGTTCGCTGCGGATCTCGGCCCAGCGTTTGCGCTGTTCGGAATCCTCGCCCGCTTCGTGCCGGGCGGCCAGGTAGCGAATGAACCCGGCCATCGCTGTCGCGTAGACGCCGGTTTCGGCCTTGGCGCGATCTCGTTGAGCTGGGTTTTGTCGACCAGTCCTTTGCTCAGGGCCACGATGAAACTGCGGTTTTCGGCGGAGGGCACCTTGAATCGCAGTTCCGCGGTAACGAGGGCGAATCCACGCGGCGGCCGGTCCTTGCGGTCCCCGCCGCTGCGGGATCCTCGGCCGCGTGCCGAGCCGTTGGCCGCGGACCGGGCCAGGTACTCGAACCGGTCGACGATTTCGGTCTGCTCGCGTCGTTCGAGGCAGGGTGGGCGTCGTCGATGACCTGGAGCGCGTTTTCGCGCCGTGGGCGTAGGTCTCCAGGGACACCCGGGTAGAGCTGAAGTTCTGCGGGAAACGGGTCCAGCAATGACCGGGGGCTGTAGTGGGAAAGCCCGATGCCGGCCAGCACCGACTTGCAGGTGTCGGACGGGCCGTAGAGGACACCGAGGAAATCCGGCCGTGGCGCGCACAGCTCCATCGGCGGCAGGTAGGTCATCAGCAGCAGCGGCCACATGACCTCGGCCGGTGCGAGGTTCAGCAGGTCGAGCGAGGCCCGCAGAGCGTCGCGCTCCTGGTCCTGATCCGGGGGTGCGGGCAGTGCGTACGTGCCGATGCGGGGGCCGAGTTCGATCGCCGGACCGGGCACCGCGCCGTCGGCCCCGATGCAGGCTCCTGCGGTGAGGTAGACCGGGCGTCCGTCGATCTCGATCCATCCGGTGTGGCGGTGCAGGGGGATGGTCGGGTGGTCTTCGGCCAGGCGGAGCACGGCGTCGGCGAGCACGTTGACCATGCCCCGGGAGCCGTGCCCGGATACCGAGAAGTTGGCCCACACGTCGCCGGTCAGCAGCTGGCGGTGGGTGACCCGGGACTCTTCGCCATTGACGGCGATGGTGTAGAGCTTGCGGTCTTGCAGGTCGTCCTCGTCGAGGTCGACTGTCACGTCGATAACGTCCGGGACGAACGGGAGTACGGCCCGTCGGACGGTTTCGCCGTCTTTGTTCTGGCTGGTCTTGGCGATCACGCCGGATTTCCGGTTGAGTCTGTACCGGTTCCCGCCCGAGAAAAACGTGAGGTCATCGGACTCTGTGCCGATGACAGGAGTGGCCCGCCTGTCGTCGAGCTGAACCACGTTGGCGGTGGATTCGGTTGTCCTGCGGGTGCTCATCTACCCCTCATGGAGTTCAGGGGCGGAGCCTCGCGAATTCGAGTGCGTGTGTCGGGTTCGACTACTGTCAGATCCCTGCTGTACTCTCAATCACGAGGCTCCGCCCTTACTTGGACCCCTGCCCCCTCATCCGGCTACCAACCGGAATCACATGAGGGGGCAGAGGTGTTTCTGGGGAACACTCTGCCCGTCGCGGCCTCGAATTGGCTGGACCGACACGGACTTTCACCTGATCAGATCCAGCGGCCGGGCACGTGTTCGCCGGTGGCGGCGATCTCGGCAAGGTCGCGGCCGTCAATCTCCACACAGACCTGGCAGAACGGCGTGTGCGGGTACGGCGCTGGGTCGGGCCGGTCGGGATCTCCCTCCAGCAGCTCGCCGCACAGGGCGCGCGGTGCCCGCCGGAACCGGGACGGCACAAGCCAATACAGGCGCTCGATCACGAACCCCTCCCAGAAGCCTTCAACGATGTGCAGCACTTCCGGCTCATCGGCGGCCGGGGCCGAGATCTCGGCGGGCTGGTAGTTGGTGGCGTTCATGCGGCCGGGGCCTGCTGGCTGCGGGTGATGCGCTTGACCGAGACCTGCGCGAACCGCAGCGAGGCGGCCACCTCCTCGGCATCGAGTTCGTAGATCGAGTGTTTCTGCTGCTGCTCGTCCTCCCAATTGCGCTGTGTCAGAGTGCCGCTCACCGTGACGCGGGTGCCCTTGTCAGCCGCGATTCGCCGATGTTCTCGGCGAGATCTCGCCAGGCCCTGCACCGCATGAACAGAGCCTGTCCGTCCTCCCAGGCGTTTGTCTGCTTGTTCCACACACGCGGTGTGGATGCGACGGTGAAATTGACGACCGCGACCCCATTCGGGGTGAACTTCAGCTCGACGTCGGCGGTCAGGTTGCCGGTGATGCTCATCGGGACTTTGCCGTTCATGGTTCCTTGAATCTCCTTGTGTCGGTTGATATCTGCTATGCGACCTCGGCCCATCCGGGGCCGGGGTCGCCGATCTCGTCGAATTCGGCGCGATCGAAACCACGCCGCTCGGCCGCGCGCAGCTGCAACTCGCGGGTTGCCTTGGCGCACGCGGCGATCTGGGCCGGGGTGGCCGGCCTTTTCGGCGCGGCGAGGTTGATGTCGTACAGCGCCGCCAAGGCCTCGACGCCGCCGAAGTGGAACGGCACATATCCCGCGGGCTCCTGGCCGTTGGGCCGCAATCCGAGCGCGGCCAGCTGGCGGCGGGTCTTGAGGTGCCGTGGGGCGCAGAACCGCGGATACAGCGGAGGTACCGCGTTCATCGGTGGCCCCACTCGGTGACGGCGTACATGACTTCGGCCAGAGATCCGCTGTGCCGGTAGAGGTTGCGGCCCGCCTGGTGGATGCTCACCCGCACGGTTCGAAGATCCGGGCCGAGCCCAGCGCGGAGAGCTGTTCGACGGCCTGCAGGGCGATCTGCCCGCGATCGGTGGTCCGGTATCGACCAGGACGAGAACGCGGTGCGGGTCGTTTCGGTCACGGTGTCCCCTTCATGTATGATGCGAAGGAAGGCCCCTGCCAGGTAGGAACTGGCAGGGGCCTTCGTCTTTCAGGCGGCGGAACGCGCGGGGCCGACCGGTCGCGCGTCGATCAGCCGCGCCAATTCCTTACGAGCGGTCCGCGACACCGGGCACGTGTGCTTGCCGTGCATGGTCAGCACCTCGCGCGCCTGGCTCGCGGTGAGCGGCTTGGCATCGGCGCAGTCCACGGCGAGGCACCATGTCGTCGGTGATCGGGTGAAAGCTCAACGCGCGCTCTGCTTTTACGGGTGAGCAGGTAAGGGATGGTCATTGATTTCTCCGTTCTCTCCGCAGTCTGTATGACTGCATGCATTCATGATATCATGGCTGCATACGATCCACTAGGAGGACGGAATGTTCAATGCGAAACCCCACGTCAGAACGGCTATCAAGATTGCATGCGACCATGGTGTCTATGACCACTCCGCAGTCGCCCCGCAACAAATGGGCTCCCCGAACCGTTCGGCTGGACGATCAGTCCTGGAAGGACGCTCGCGTGAAGCTGGCGACCGACGAGGAGTCCTGGCAGGGCGTTATGGAGACACTGGCGCGCGGCTGGCTGGCAGGAGTGATCGACGTGGATTCCGTGCGCAAGAAGCTCCAGAAGGCGGAAGAAGCCACTTCGGAGTAGCGCCTCAGCGCCGTTCTGCGGCGTCGGCACCCCAGATCCGCGCCGATGTGCTGGGGGTGGCCCGATGAGCCGCCGACAGGAGCCCTGGACGGGCAAGGACACTGCTCAGTGCTTCGGGATGCTGGCGTTGATGGCCGGCGGATTGACCGCGTGCACGGGGCATTTGTCGATCGACGATATGCGCGCTTACACGCATACCGTGGGTGAGCTGGCGTCGGAGTGGGCGTTGCCGGTGCTGGCCGGTGCTGGTGGCACTGTGCTCGCGGTCGGTGTGCTGCTGGTGGTGTTGCGGCATCTGCGCGGTGCGCTGGTGGCGATGATGCGCACGGTCTGGCTGTACAAGCGGCGCTGGGCGGCGGTGCTGGCCGATCTCGAACTCACCGTGACCAGCCCGTCGGGTACCAAGGTGCCGCGGCTGCGGTCGGTGGTGCGCTTCGGTGATCAGGACGTGGTGACCGTGCAGATGGCGCGGGGACAGTCCGCGACGCTGTGGCACGAGAAGTCCGCGGCTTTGGCCTATGAGTTCGGCGCGGTCTCGGCGCAGGTGCGCCTGGGTGCCCAGCCGCATCGCGAGGTCGAGATCGTGTTCACCCGCAGCGCCCCGCGCGCACCGCGGCGTGAGCAGCTGGCGCTGCCCGCGCCCAAGGTGCACCCGATCCCGCTCACGTTGCCTGCTCAGCCGCAGGTTTTGCCCGCTCATCCGCAGTACCGGCCCAAGGGCGCGCCGGGAATGGCGGTGCGGGTCACAGGTATTCGTTTGCAAATCGTGTGGGCGATCGCAAGGCCCCACGGTCAGAATGCAGGTAGATGGTCCCGGATTTCTCGCAAGAACTTCGGGGTGCGTGGGGAATTGAGGTGGAACAGCGCATGGGCGACAGCAGTCTGATCGGGCTGGGTCTGATCGCAGGGACGGGTGTGCTGACCTTCGGTTCGATGGTCGCCTACTTCACCGCCGAAGGGATGGGCGCGCCGGGCTGGACCGGCCCGGCCGGGCTGGTCGTGATGACCGGAGGGGTCGCCGGAACTGTCGTCGCGGCCAAGGTGGGCCGTACCCGTGCCGAGCGCCGCGCCATCGAGCGCCAGCGTGCGGAATGGGAGCAGTTCACCTGCTGGTTCCACCCCCGTTTGGCTACGGCGCTGTACCGGATGCACGACCCGTTCGCGGCGATGTTGTGCTGGACCGGGGAGCAGGTGCGCCTGGGGCGTCCGCAGAACCCGATGACCGGCGATCCCGGAGAGTGGCCGTACCCGTTCCCGTTCTGGCGGGACGAGGATCTGCCACCCGGGGTGACGCTGACCAACGAGGGCCTGTGGTTGCAGCTGCCGGACGGGTCGGTTCTGCCGAACCACGGGATCGTGCCGACGCAGGCCGGTGCCCGGGTCCAGCTGCAGATGCCCGACGGTGGATGGTCCGAGCGTGAATTCGCCGCGCGGCTGCCCAACATCGCGTCGAGCCTGGATGTTCCGGCGGTGCAGATCGTCGCCTCCGACGGTCGGCGCCTGGTGCTGGATCTGCGGGTGGTCAATCCGCTGGCCGGGGTGGTGCGGTATCCGGGTCCGGAACCGGCGCAGACGGTCGAGGAGCTGGTCGCGCTGCTGGATGGCGTGCGGGTCGGCATGCTCGACGACGGCGGCGAGAACCGGCTGCGGGTGCGCGGCAATCACATGCTGTTCTCCGGTTTGACCGGCTCGGGCAAATCCGGTGCGGTGCAGTCGTTGTTGTGCGGGCTGGCTCCGCTGATTCCCGCGGGCATCCTGGAGGTCCACATGGTGGACCTGAAACGGATGGAGATGGCCGCCGGGGCACGGCTGTACGAGACGTGGTCGAAGACTCCGGCCGAAGCACTGGTCGCTATCCAGCGGGTGGTCAACGTGCTGGGCGAACGCCGTGACACCTACGCCGAGCATGCCGAGCGCACCGGCGAACCGGTCCGCAAGCACATCCCGAAACCCGGGGACCCTCATCTGATGCTGGTCATCGAAGAGGCGATGGCATTGCTGAAGATCCCCGACAAGCAGCAGATCACCCTCACGCTGCCGATCCGCGGCGACGACGGCGTGGTCCGCGACACCCTGGTCAAAGGCAAGATCATCGAGCTGGCCACCTCGATGCTGATCGAGCTGCTGACCCAGGCCCGCGCGGTGGGAATCACGGTCGTCCTCACCACCCAGAACGCCGCCAAGGAGGTCCTGGAGCTGCTGCGGGATCTGGTGTCGCTGGTGATCGGTCTGCGGCAGGCCGGTCCGCAGCAGGAGCAGATGACCTTCGGGCACGGTGCGCGTGAGCGTGGTGTGCGGGCGGTCGAGATCACCGCCGAGGAGGTCGGCACCGCGTTCATGCTGTGCGAGACCGGCGGGCCTGCCCAGCGGTCCCGGTTCTATCAGGTCGAAGACATCGACATCACGCAGACGGTACGGATCTTCGGCCGTCCGCCCGGTGTGCCGTCACGGACCGAACTGGCCGCGCAAGCCGCGGCGACGGGGAAGGCCGTGGAGAAGGTGCCGGCCGAATCGGCTCCGGCCCACACCAGCGACAACGTGGTCGCCTTTCCCCCGCACGACGAGCAGGCCGACGACGGCGTGCCCCGCTGCCTGTACTGCGGCAAGGAAATCGAGCTGATTGCCGGCGGCGGCCGTCCGCCGAAGTTCTGCCGCAACAGCGATCACCGCCAGAAGTACCACCGGACATGAAGCGCCAGGAGAAGAAGACCAGCTGACCTTGGCGGGCAGCGACCCTCCGGCGCCCGCCCCTCACCCGATCTATACGCGCGTACGCGCATTGGAAATGGAGCACACGACATGACCACCACCACCGACACCGTTATCGTCCCTCCCATGTACGAGACCACCGGCGTCGCCCTGTGGACCCCCAACGGTCCCCGGATCATCCACACCGCAGACGACACCGGCCCCCGGTCCGCCCTCACCCGCTCCCACACTCCCGCTGTGGGATCACACGCCGAGCCGGAACAGTCACACGGGGGATCGCACACCCGTCCCACACCTGTCACACGGTCCTTTCCCCCAGTCACACAGGGGATCACACACCGTCCCACACCCGTTCCCACAGGTCACACGGGTGATCCCACACCGTCACACACCCAGTCCCACACCGTCACCCGTGGGACAGCTCCTGTCCCCCGTGTGACTGGGAACCCGTCACACACCGGCCCCCACACGTCCCCCGTGGGACAGGAGCTGTCCCACACCAGCACTGGGAAGTCCTCCGTGGGACTGGAGTTGTCCCACACCAGCACTGGGAAGTCGGCTGTGGGAGTCGACACCGATCAGGCCGCATCCCCCGTGGGAGCCCCCAAGGGCACCCACGACGACGACACGGAGGGAACCGTTCCCATGCACATCGCCGAAGTCCATCGCACACAGGTGGCCGAGCTTCCCACCAAGGCCGACAAGATCCGCCACATCTGCGCGATCCTCGGTAACCCCACGACCGGTGAAGTGCAGGCGTGGGCGCAAGCGTGTGAGATCAAGGCGACCCCGAAATACGTCTCCCGCCTCGTCAGCGAGTGGCGGGCCAAGCACGGCCTGGAGACCACCGGCGAGTTCCAGATCGTGACCGACGCCGATCTCGCCGCACTCAGCAACCAGGACGCCTCGGAGGACGACGAGGACGACGAGGAGACCGAGGACAACGGACCGGCCGCCGCCGCGCTGGACCCGGAGTTGGCGACCCGGGTACGCCAGGCACAGGCCCGGCTCCCGTTGCAGGCCGATCCCGCGCTCTACACCGCCCTGTCGGACGAGGAGATGAAGGCCGAACGCGAACTCGCCGAAAAGGAGCGCGAGACCGACCGCGAGATCCGCCGGCGCCGCATGGCCGCGGATCTGGCCCGCGCCAAGCGCGACCAGGCCACGGCGGAGGCGATCTCCAAGAGCGAGGCATCTGATGCCCGCTGGCTGGAGCGCGCACGGTCGAAGAAGCGCCGCCTGACCTCCGACGACGCCAAGCTCGCTCAGCTGACCCGCAATTCGGAGTGGTCGGCGCGGGCCTTGGTTGCGGCCGTCGCGCTCGGTATGGCGTGGTCGGCGGTCAACGCCCAGCACAACCTGGTGCCCTCCGGGGACAAGGGAGATCCGCTGTTCTGGCTGTCCTACGGCGTGGAGGCGATGATCTCGCTGCCGCTGATCGTCATCATGGTCGCGGCCACCTCGGCGACCCGCTGGGGCCGCAAGATGTCGGGGGACCAGAAGAAGAAGGTGGTGGCCGTCGAGCTGGCGCTGCTGACGACCACGCTCGCGCTCAACGTCGGCCCGCACCTGTTCCCTGCCGACGGCCAGTCGATCAACCCGGGTGAGGTGTTCAAGTTCGGTATCGCCCCGGTGATGGTCGGTGTGCTGTTGCAGGTCCACACCTGGGCCTCGGATCACTACGCCGGTCTGCTGCTCAGCGTCGGCAGCGACCGGGCGGAGAGCGACCGATGAGCGCCTTGACCGATGGCGACTGACCTGCTGGCAGCAAAGAACCCCGCCGGACCAATCCGGCGGGGTTCTTTACGCGCTTACGCCCTTACACGCATAGCGTCCCTGTTTCTGCTGGTCAGCGCGTCCCCTTTCGCCTGGCCCGCTGGGGTGCCGGGCTGTAGGCGGCGTGATAGTACACGTAGTCGTTGTCGTAGCGCTGGCGATCCCGCGCGATCCGGCCCGCCTCCGAGTGCGCGACCGCACCGCCGCCGGCCGCCAGCAGCGCGAGCGCGATCACGCCACCCCAGCCGAACGCGCAGTAGGCGACCAGGCACAGAAACCCGGCACCGAGCGCGGCGAACACGACGACCGTGGGAGCGATGCCGCGGCGCTGGCGGCTCATCGCGCGACCTCCCCGGAGATCACCGTGACCGTTCCGTCCTCGGCGACCTGGATCTGACCGGCGTCGCGCAGCCAATCCAGCGTCACCACCGCGGCGGTATTGGCCTTCGCGTTCGACTGGTGCCACACGCCCTCGACGAGCGTCACCGATCCGGCCGCGACCCGCTTCAACATCGCGGCCTGGGCGCCGGGCTCCGGAACCGCGGGCACCGCGGCCACCCGGGGCGCGGGCTCCGGCGCCTTGATCGTCTGGGCGAACGTCTGCATCAGCTCGCGGAATTCCTCCCGCTCGGTCCGGCGCACCTCCTCGATCTCGGCGCGGTGCGCGATCTTCAACGCGGCGATCTCGCGTTCCAGCTCCTCGATCCGGGCCTGGGCCGAGCGCAGCTGTCCCTCGGTCTTGAGCCGGGAATCGCGCGCCTCGCGGATCTCGGTCTCGGCGCGCTCGCGGGCGGCCTGGGCCTCGGCGCGATCGGTGGCCAGGGCCTCGCGCTCGGCGGTGACCTCGGCGGCCAGCTCCTCCCGCTTCGCGACCTCTTCGGCGATGCGGGCCTCACGTTCGGCGGTGGCCCGCTCGATCTCCTCGCGGACCCGGGCGACGTGATGCGGCAGACCAGTGAGCAGCGCGGCCAGCGCGGCGATCGCGGAATCGGCCGACTCCTCCGGCTCGGCGGTCGCCGGTTCGGCCGGCGCCGGGACCGGAGCGGGCTGCTGCTCCTCGGCCGCCGCCGCGTTGCGCCGGGTGATGCCGCGGCGTGCGGCCTCCTCCTCGGCGAGCCGCGCGGCGTCACCGGTGGACATGTTGGCCTTCTTGCGCGGGTATCCGGCGAGGTCGGACCGGTGGCCCGGGTTGCCTTCGGTGCCGTTCTGGGCCTGCCACTGGGCCTGCCCATCTTGGCCGCAGTATTTGGGCAGAGCGCCCTTGCCGTGTGAGGCGTAGACGGTGTTGCCGCAGATCTTGCCCGGCCCCATCGGGAACCGGCACACCCCGCACGGCTCGCCGGGTTCGAAGATCTCGTGATCGGCGGCGGCCGGAGTGGTCTCGGCGCCGGAATCGGTTGCGGTGTCGGTCTTTTCGTTGCGGTTCGCAATCGGCATGGTAGTGACTCCCCTCGCTCGGCCGGGTGACTCTCACCCTGTAACCCTGTACCACTATGGTAGTACAGAATTACAGAAAAGACAACAGGATAGGAGAAACCTGGTGCAGATAATGGCATCCTGAAACGTGACACGCCACAGGATGCGAAGCGCGTACGAAACGTTCTCGCAGGTCACACGGCATCCACTACAGAATTACAAGAAAGTTCGTCCAAGATGTTGCGCATCCTGGAACGTGTCTGCTAAACTGGAGACATGAACGAGGGAGAGAGCCAGCGAGCCGGAGCGAAAGCCCCAGGTGAAACCCAGAAAGTGGGGGGAAGTCAGAGAATGCCCCAGTTACAGGGTACAGATTACAGTATGGTTACAATGTTTGTAAACGTAACGTTACAGGTTACCGGAATCTGATTCCGGTAACCTGTAACGTTACGTTTACAAACATTGTAACCATACTGTAATCTGTACCCTGTAACTGGGCATTCTCTGACTTCCCCCCACTTTCTGGTTTCACCTGGCTTTCGCTCCGCTCGCTGGCTCTCTCCCTCGTTCATGTCTCCAGTTTAGCAGACACGTTCCAGGATGCGCAACATCTTGGACGAACTTTCTTGTAATTCTGTAGTGGATGCCGTGTGACCTGCGAGAACGTTTCGTACGCGCTTCGCATCCTGTGGCGTGTCACGTTTCAGGATGCCATTATCTGCACCAGGTTTCTCCTATCCTGTTGTCTTTTCTGTAATTCTGTACTACCATAGTGGTACAGGGTTACAGGGTGAGAGTCACCCGCCGAGCGAGGGAGTCACTACCATGCCGATTGCGAACCGCAACGAAAAGACCGACACCGCAACCGATTCCGGCGCCGAGACCACTCCGGCCGCCGCCGATCACGAGATCTTCGAACCCGGCGAGCCGTGCGGGTGTGCCGTTCCCGATGGGCCGGGCAAGATCTGCGGCAACACCGTCTACGCCTCACACGCAAGGCGCTCTGCCCAAATACTGCGGCCAAGATGGGCAGCCCAGTGGCAGGCCCAGAACGGCACCGAAGGCAACCCGGCCACCGTCCGACCTCGCCGGATACCCGCGCAAGAAGGCCAACATGTCCACCGGTGACGCCGCGCGGCTCGCCGAGGAGGAGCCGCACGCCGCGCATCACCCGCGCAACGCGGCGGCGGCCGAGGAGCAGCAGCCCGCTCCGTCCCGGCGCCGGCCGAACCGGCGACCGCCGAGCCGAGGAGTCGGCCGATTCCGCGATCGCCGCGCTGGCCGCGCTGCTCACTGGTCTGCCGCATCACGTCGCCCGGGTCCGCGAGGAGATCGAGCGGGCCACCGCCGAACGTGAGGCCCGCATCGCCGAAGAGGTCGCGAAGCGGGAGGAGCTGGCCGCCGAGTCACCGCCGAGCGCGAGGCCCTGGCCACCGATCGCGCCGAGCCCAGCCGCCCGCGAGCGCGCCGAGACCGAGATCCGCGAGGCGCGCGATTCCCGGCTCAAGACCGAGGACAGCTGCGCTCGGCCCAGCCCGATCGAGGAGCTGGAACGCGAGATCGCCGCGTTGAAGATCGCGCACCGCGCCGAGATCGAGAGGTGCGCCGGACCGAGCGGGAGGAATTCCGCGAGCTGATGCAGACTTCGCCCAACATCAAGGCGCCGAGCCCGCGCCCCGGTGGCCGCGTGCCCGCGGTTCCGGAGCCCGGCGCCCAGGCCGCGATGTTGAAGCGGTCGCGGCCGGATCGTGACGCTCGTCGAGGGCGTGTGGCACCAGTCGAACGCGAAGGCCAATACCGCCGCGGTGGTGACGCTGGATTGGCTGCGCGACGCCGGTCAGATCCAGGTCGCCGAGGACGGAACGGTCACGGTGATCTCCGGGAGGTCGCGCGATGAGCCGCCACGCCGCGGCATCGCTCCCACGGTCGTCGTGTTCGCCGCGCTCGGTGCCGGGTTTCTGTGCCTGTCGCCTACTGCGCGTTCGGCTGGGGTGGCGTGATCGCGCTCGCGCTGCTGGCGGCCGCGGCGGTGCGGTCGCGCACTCGAGGCGGGCCGGATCGCGCGGGATCGCCAGCGCTACGACAACGACTACGTGTACTATCACGCCGCCTACAGCCCGGCACCCCACGGCCAGCGAAAGGGACGCGCTGACCAGCAGAAACAGGGACGCTATGCGTGTAAGGGCGTAAGCGCGTAAAGAACCCCCGCCGGATTGGTCCGCGGGTTCTTTGCTGCCAGCAGGTCAGTCGCCATCGGTCAAGGCGCTCATCGGTCGCTCTCCGCCCGGTCGCTGCCGACGCTGAGCAGCAGACCGGCGTAGTGATCCAGGCCCAGTGTGACCTGCAACAGCACACCGACCATCACCGGGCGATACCGAACTTGAACACCTCACCCGGTTGATCGACTGGCCGTCGGCAGGGAACAGGTGCGGCCGACGTTGAGCGCGAGCGTGGTCGTCAGCAGCGCCAGCTCGACGGCCACCACCTTCTTCTTCTGGTCCCCCGACATCTTGCGGCCCCAGCGGTCGCCGAGTGGCCGCGACCATGATGACGATCAGCGGCAGCGAGATCATCGCCTCCACGCCGTAGGACAGCCAGAACAGCGGATCTCCCTTGTCCCCGAGGGCACCAGTTGTGCTGGCGTTGACCGCCGACCACGCCATACCGAGCGCGACGGCCGCAACCAAGGCCCGCGCCGACCACTCCGAATTGCGGTCAGCTGAGCGAGCTTGGCGTCGTCGAGGTCAGGCGGCGCTTCTTCGACCGTGCGCGCTCCAGCCAGCGGGCATCAGATGCCTCGCTCTTGGAGATCGCCTCCGCCGTGCCTGGTCGCGCTTGGCGCGGGCCAATCCGCGGCCATGCGGCGCCGCGGATCTCGCGTCGGTCTCGCGCTCCTTTTCGGCGAGTTCGCGTTCGGCCTTCATCTCCTCGTCCGACAGGGCGGTGTAGAGCGCGGGATCGGCCTGCAACGGGAGCCGGCCTGTGCCTGGCGTACCCGGTCGCCAACTCCGGTCCACGCGGCGGCGGCCGGTCCGTTGTCCTCGTCTCCTCGTCGTCCTCGTCGTCCTCCGAGCGTCCTGGTTGCTGAGTGCGGCGAGATCGGCGTCGGTCACGATCTGGAACTCGCCGGTGGTCTCCAGCCGTGCTTGGCCCGCCACTCGCTGACGAGGCGGGAGACGTATTTCGGGTCGCCTTGATCTCACACGCTTGCGCCCACGCCTGCACTTCACCGTCGTGGGTTACCGAGGATCGCGCAGATGTGGCGGATCTTGTCGGCCTTGGTGGAAGCTCGCCACCTGTGTGCGATGGACTTCGGCGATGTGCATGGGAACGGTTCCCTCCGTGTCGTCGTCGTGGGTGCCCTTGGGGGCTCCCACGGGGGATGCGCCTGATCGTGTCGACTCCCACAGCCGACTTCCCAGCTGGTGTGGGACAACTCCATCCCACGGAGGACTTCCCAGTGCTGGTGTGGGACAGCTCCCTGTCCCACGGGGGACGTGTGGGGGCCGTGTGTGACGGGTTCCCAGTCACACGGGGACAGGAAGCTCCCACGGGTGACGTGTGGGACTGGGTGTGTGACGTGTGGGATCACCCTGTGACCTGTGGAACGGTGTGGGACGTGTGTGATCCCCTGTGTGACTGGGGGAAAGGACCGTGGACAGGTGTGGGACGGGTGTGCGATCCCCCTGTGACTGTTCCGGCTCGGCTGTGATCCCACAGCGGGAGTGTGGGAGCGGGTGAGGGCGACCGGGGCCGGTGTCGTCTGCGGTGTGGATGATCCGGGGACCGTTGGGGGTCCACAGGGCGACGCCGGGTCTCGTACATGGGAGGGACGATAACGTGTCGGTGGTGGTGGTCATGTCGTGTGCTCCATTTCCAATGCGCGTACGCGCGTATAATCGGTGAGGGGCGGCGCCGGAGTCGCTGCCCGCCAAGGTCAGCTGGTCTTCTTCTCCTGGCGCTTCATGTCCCGGTGGTACTTCTGGCGGTGATCGCTGTTGCGGCAGAACTTCGGCGGACGGCCGCCGCCGCAATCAGCTCGATTTCCTTGCCGCAGTACAGCACGGGGCACGCCGTCGTCGCCTGCTCGTCGTGCGGGGAAAGGCGACCACGTTGTCGCTGGTGTGGGCCGGAGCCGATTCGGCCGGCACCTTCTCCACGGCCTTCCCCGTCGCCGCGGCTTGCGGCCAGTTCGGTCCGTGACGGCACACCGGGCGACGCCGAAGATCCGTACCGTCTGCGTGATGTCGATGTCCTTCGACCTGATAGAACCGGGACCGCTGGGCAGGCCCCGCCGTCTCGCACAGCATGAACGCGGTGCCGACCTCCTCGGCGTGATCTCGACCGCCCGCACACCACGCTCACGCGCACCGTGCCCGAAGGTCATCTGCTCCTGCTGCGACCGGCCTGCCGCAGACCGATCACCAGCGACACCAATCCCGCAGCAGCTCCAGGACCTCCTTGGCGGCGTTCTGGTGGTGAGACGACCGTGATTCCCACCGCGCGGCCTGGTCAGCAGCTCGATCAGCATCGAGGTGGCCAGCTCGATGATCTTGCCTTTGACCAGGTGTCGCGGACCACGCCGTCGTCGCCGCGGATCGGCAGCGTGAGGTGATCTGCTGCTTGTCGGGATCTTCACAATGCCATCGCCTCTTCGATGACCAGCATCAGATGAGGTCCCCGGTTTCGGGATTGCTTGCGGACCGTTCGCCGGTGCGCTCGGCATGCTCGCGTAGGTGTCACGGCGTTCGCCCAGCACGTTGACCACCCGCTGGATAGCGACCAGTGCTTCGGCCGAGTCTTCGACCACGTCTCGTACAGCCTGCCCCGCGGCCATCTCCATCCGTTTCAGTCCACCATGTGACCTCCAGGATGCCCGCGGAATCAGCGAGCCAGCCCGCACAACAACGACTGCACCGCACCGGATTTGCCCGAGCCGGTCAAACCGAGAACAGCATGTGATTGCCGCGCACCCGCAGCCGTTCTCGCCGCCGTCGTCGAGCATGCCGACCCGCACGCCATCCAGCAGCGCGACCAGCTCCTCGACCGTCTGCGCCGGTTCCGGACCCGATACCGCACCACCCCGCCAGCGGATTGACCACCCGCAGATCCAGCACCAGCGCCGACCGTCGGAGGCGACGATCTGCACCGCCGGAACATCCAGGCTCGACGCGATGTTGGCAGCCGCGCGGCGAATTCACGCTCGGACCATCCACCGTCGGCATCTGCAGCTGGACCCGGCACCGGCCTGCGTCGGCACGATCCCGTGGTTCGGCAGAACCGACCCGTCCGGCAGCTGCAACCACAGGCCCTCGTTGGTCAGCGTCACCCCGGTGGCAGATCCTCGTCCCGCCAGAACGGGAACGGGTACGGCCACTCTCCGGATCGCCGGTCATCGGTTCTGCGGACGCCCCAGGCGCACCTGCTCCCCGGTCCAGCACAACATCGCCGCGAACGGGTCGTGCATCCGGTACAGCGCCGTAGCCAAACGGGGTGGAACCAGCAGTGAACTGCTCCCATTCCGCACGCTGGCGCTCGATGGCGCGGCGCTCGCACGGGTACGGCCCACCTTGGCCGCGACGACAGTTCCGGCGACCCCTCCGTCATCACGACCACCCGCCGGCCGTCCAGCCCGCGCGCCCATCCCTTCGGCGTGAAGTAGGCGACCATCGAACCGAAGGTCAGCACACCCTCCCTGCGATCAGACCCAGCCCGATCAGACTGCTGTCGCCCATGCGCTGTTCCACCTCAATTCCCCACGCACCCCGAAGTTCTTGCGAGAAATCCGGACCATCTACCTGCATTCTGACCGTGGGCCTTGCGATCGCCCACACGATTTGCAAACGAATACCTGTGACCCGCACCGCCATTCCCGGCGCGCCCTTGGCCGGTACTGCGGATGAGCGGCAAAACCTGCGGCTGAGCAGGCAACGTGAGCGGGATCGGTGCACCTTGGCGCGGGCAGCGCCAGCTGCTCACGCCGCGGTGCGCGCGGGCGCTGCGGTGAACACGATCTCGACCTCGCGATGCGGCTGGCACCCAGCGCACCTGCGCCGAGACCGCGCCGAACTCATAGGCCAAAGCCGCGGACTTCTCGTGCCACAGCGTCGCGGACTGTCCCCGCGCCATCTGCACGGTCACCACGTCCTGATCACCGAAGCGCACCACCGACCGCAGCCGCGCACCTTGGTACCCGACGGCTGGTCACGTGAGTTCGAGATCGCCAGCACCGCCGCCCAGCGCCGCTTGTACAGCCAGACCGTGCGCATCATCGCCACCAGCGCACCGCGCAGATGCCGCAACACCACCAGCAGCACACCGACCGCGAGCACAGTGCCACCACACCGCCAGCACCGGCAACGCCCACTCCGACGCCAGCTCACCCACGGTATGCGTGTAAGCGCGCATATCGTCGATCGACAAATGCCCCGTGCACGCGGTCAATCCGCCGGCCATCAACGCCAGCATCCCGAAGCACTGAGCAGTGTCCTTGCCCGTCCAGGGCTCCTGTCGGCGGCTCATCGGGCCACCCCCAGCACATCGGCGCGGATCTGGGGTGCCGACGCCGCAGAACGGCGCTGAGGCGCTACTCCGAAGTGGCTTCTTCCGCCTTCTGGAGCTTCTTGCGCACGGAATCCACGTCGATCACTCCTGCCAGCCAGCCGCGCGCCAGTGTCTCCATAACGCCCTGCCAGGACTCCTCGTCGGTCGCCAGCTTCACGCGAGCGTCCTTCCAGGACTGATCGTCCAGCCGAACGGTTCGGGGAGCCCATTTGTTGCGGGGCGACTGCGGAGTGGTCATAGACACCATGGTCGCATGCAATCTTGATAGCCGTTCTGACGTGGGGTTTCGCATTGAACATTCCGTCCTCCTAGTGGATCGTATGCAGCCATGATATCATGAATGCATGCAGTCATACAGACTGCGGAGAGAACGGAGAAATCAATGACCATCCCTTACCTGCTCACCCGTAAAGCAGAGCGCGCGTTGAGCTTTCACCCGATCACCGACGACATGGTGCCCTCGCCGTGGGACTGCGCCGATGCCAAGCCGCTCACCGCGAGCCAGGCGCGCGAGGTGCTGACCATGCACGGCAAGCACACGTGCCCGGTGTCGCGGACCGCTCGTAAGGAATTGGCGCGGCTGATCGACGCGCCGACCGTTCGGGCCCGCGCGTTCCGCCGCTGAAAGACGAAGGCCCCTGCCAGTTTCCTACCTGGCAGGGGCCTTCCTTCGCATCATCACATGAAGGGGACACCGTGACCGAAACGACCCGCACCGACGTTCTCGTCCTGGTCGATACCGGCACCACCGATCGCGGGCAGATCGCCCTGCAGGCCGTCGAACAGCTCTCCGCGCTGGGCTCGGCCCGGATCTTCGAACCCGTGCGGGTGAGCATCCACCAGGCGGGCCGCAACCTCTACCGGCACAGCGGATCTCTGGCCGAAGTCATGTACGCCGTCACCGAGTGGGCCACCGATGAACGCGGTACCTCCGCTGTATCCGCGGTTCTGCGCCCCACGGCACCTCAAGACCCGCCGCCAGCTGGCCGCGCTCGATTGCGGCCCAACGGCCAGGAGCCCGCGGGATATGTGCCGTTCCACTTCGGCGGCGTCGAGGCCTTGGCGGCGCTGTACGACATCAACCTCGCCGCGCCGAAAAGGCCGGCCACCCCGGCCCAGATCGCCGCGTGCGCCAAGGCAACCCGCGAGTTGCAGCTGCGCGCGGCCCGAGCGGCGTGGTTTCGATCGCGCCGAATTCGACGAGATCGGCGACCCCGCCCCGATGGGCCGAGGTCGCATAGCAGATATCAACCGACACAAGAGATTCAAGGAACCATGAACGCAAAGTCCCGAGGAGCATCACCGCAACCTGACCGCCGACGTCGAGCTGAAGTTCACCCCGAATGGGGTCGGCGGTAGTCAATTTCAACGTCGCATCCACACCGCGTGGTGTGGAACATGCAGACAAACGCCTGGGAGGACGGACCAGGCTCTGTTCATGCGGTGAATGGGGCCTGGCGAGATCTCGCCGAGAACATCGGGCGAATCGCGGCTGACCAATGGCACCCGCGTCACGGAGAGCGTCACTTCTGACACAAGACGCAATTGGGAGGACGTGCAGCAAGCAGAAACACTCGATCTACGAACTCGATGCCGAGGGAGGGTGGCCGCCTTCGGCTGTCGGTTCGCGCAGGTCTCGGTCAGGCGCATCACCCGCAGCCACAGGCCTCGCGCATGAACGCCACCAACTACCAGCCGCCGAGATCTCTGGCCCGGCCGCCGTATGAGCCCGGAAGTGCATGCACATCGTTGAAGGCTTCTGGGAGGGGTTCGTGATCGAGCGCCTGTATTGGCTTGTGCCGTCCCGGTTCCGGCGGGCACCCGCGCGCCCTGTGCGCGAGCTGCTGAGGGAGATCCGACCGGCCCGACCCAGCGCCGTACCCGCACACGCCGTTCTGCCAGGTCTGTGTGGGAGATTGACGGCCGCGACCTTGCCGAGATCGCCGCCACCGCGAGACACGTGCCCGGCCGCTGGATCTGATCAGGTGAAAGTCCGGTGTCGGTCCACCAATTCGAGGCCGCGACGGGCAGAGTGTTCCCAGAAACACCTCTGCCCCTCATGTGATTCCGGTTAGCAGCCGATGAGGGGGCAGGGGGTCCAAGTAAGGGGCGGAGCCTCGTGATTGAAGTACAGCAGGGATCTGACAGTAGTCGAACCCGACACACGCTCTCGAATTCGCGAGGCTCCGCCCCTGAACTCCATGAGAGGGGTAGATGAGCTACCGCAGGACAACCGAATCCACCGCCAACGGGTTCAGCTCGACGACAGCGGGCCACTCCTGTCATCGGCACAGAGTCCGATGACCTCACGTTTTTCTCGGGCGGGAACCGGTACAGACTCAACCGGAAATCCGGGCGTGATCGCCAAGACCAGCCAGAACAAAGACGGCGAAACCGTCCGACGGGCCGTACTCCCGTTCGTCCCGGACGTTATCGACGTGACAGTCGACCTCGACGAGGACGACCTGCAAGACCGCAAGCTCTACACCATCGCCGTCAATGGCGAAGAGTCCCGGGTCACCCACCGCCAGCTGCTGACCGGCGACGTGTGGGCCAACTTCTCGGTATCCGGGCACGGCTCCCGGGGCATGGTCAACGTGCTCGCCGACGCCGTGCTCCGCCTGCGAAGACACCCGACCATCCCCCTGCACCGCCACACGGATGGATCGAGATCGACGGACGCCCGGTCTACCTCACCGCAGGAGCCTGCATCGGGGCCGACGGCGCGGTGCCCGGTCCGGCGATCGAACTCGGCCCCCGCATCGGCACGTAGCACTGCCCGCACACCGGATCAGGACCAGGAGCGCGACGCTACTGCGGGCCTCGCTCGACAGCTGGACCCTCGCACCGGCCCGAGGTCATGTTGGCCGCTGCTGCTGATGACCTACCTGCCGCCGATGGAGCTGTGCGCGCAACGGACGGATTTCCTCGGATGTGTCCTCTACGGCCCGTCCGACAACTGCAAGTCGGTGCTGGCCGGCATCGGCTTTCCCACACTACAGCACCCCGGTCATGCTGGACCCGTTCCCGCAGATACTTCTGCTCTACCGGGTGTCCCTGGAGACCTACGCCCACGGCGCGAAAAACGCGCTCCAAGGTCATCGTACGACGCCCACCCTGCCTTCGAACCGACGCGAGCGACCGATATCGTCGACGGTTCGATGTACCTGGCCCGGTTCCGCGGCAACGGCTCGGGCTCGCGGCCGAGGATCCCGCAGCGGCGGGGACCGCAAGACCCGGCCGCCGCGTGGATTCGCCCTCGTTACCGCGGAACTGCGATTCAAGGTGCCCTCCGCCGAAAACCGCAGTTTCATCGTGGCCCTGAGCAAAGGACTGGTCGACAAAACCCAGCTCAACGAGATCGGCGCCAAGGCCGAAACCGGCGTCTACGCGACAGCGATGGCCGGGTTCATTCGCTACCTGGCCGCCCGGCACGAAGCGGGCGAGGATTCCGAACAGCGCAAACGCTGGGCCGAGATCCGCAGCGAACTCGTCGCCTCCGGGTGCGGCCGATCCGCGAGCCACCTCGCACACCTGCTGCTGACCGCCGAAACCCTGCTGACCTACGCCTGGTCCACCGGCGCTGTCACCACCGAAAACGCCGAAGCCATGTACCAGCAGGCCTACGCCTCGGTGGTCGCTGTCGACACTGCGGCCAGCGCCGGACGGGTCGAGATCGACCCCGTGACCCGATGGGTGGAGCTGCTGCGCGAAGCATTCGACTCCAAACAAGCTCATCTGGAATCCATGGACGGGGGCGCTCCCGAGAACGCGACCAGCTGGGGATGGGAGGCAGTCGGCGGAGGCGGCGGATTCGGCGGGGCCAACGGGGTCGACCAGGTCCGGCGTGGGCTCATGCTCGGCAACCTCTCCGACGACGGGCGCACGCTGTACCTCATCCCCAAGGCCACACACGAGCTGCTGAACAAGATGGCCGGCGCCGAAACTCTCGGACTCGACGACCGGGCGCTCAATGACCGACTCGGCGAGGCCGGAGTGATCCAGAGCAAGCTCGAAGCGGGGCAGCTGCATCGGACTCTCAAAACTCGGATCGGAAGCACCAGGCCCCGGCGGCTTCATATCGGCGTTTCTGTGCTCGAAAACGGGGTGGCCCCTGAGCGGCCCCTTTCAGATTCGGCGACAGGGGCCACCACAGGGCCGGATTTCAGGCTTCTGACCAGCACGAATCCCGCCTGGCCCCTGTGGCCCCTGTGGCCCCTGTAAAAAACAGTCCCCATGCAAAAACGGGGGGTACGTTCATCGCCGACCGGGTGGCCGCCGCGCTGACCGAGGCCGGCGGGGACCGGACCGCAGCGACTCAGGCATTGGTCAGCGCGGCGATCCCGGACGCGATGGAACTGTTCGACGCCACCCGCGCCGGTGCCCGCTACGACCACACCGCCCACCCGCCGAGCCGGAGATCCTGCGGAAGCCTGCCAAGGGTGCCGCCAACGCCATCTGGGAGGCGCGGCCGAAGTGGACCAACCCCCGCACTCCGGCCGATGCCGAGATCCAGCCGTTGGACGTCAACGCCGCCTATCTGTCCGCGATGACGACCCACCTGCCGATCGGGGCGCTTCAACACTCCGATAGCGGCGAGTTCGACCGGAAACGCTCGGGGCTCTACGAGATCACCCCCGGTCCCTGGGACCACGACGGGTTGCCCAACCCGCTGGGATCTCGCGACATGCCAGGGCGGGTGTGGGTGACCCGCCCGACGCTGCAGCTGCTGACCGATCTGTCCACCGACCGCTACGGCGCCCTGTGCCTGGCCCCGGTCATTCACCAGTCATGGACCAGCGGGTCGAGCGAGGCCCTGCTGCCCGGCCCTAAGGAGACGCTGCGCGATGCCCGCGCCGAGGCCATCGAACACGGTGACGAGGTGGCCCCTGGACTACATCAAGGCATGTATTCGGAAGTTCGTCTCCACGATGGCCAAGGCGAGCGGCTACAACCACGATCTGGACGGCACCGACTGGGGCCACATCATACGGGCACAGGCCCCACGCCAACCTGTGGCGGCGCGCGCACAAGGCCCATACCGCCGGGCTGTGGGTGCACCGCCTCACCGGTGTCGACGAGCTGCACGTCGCCGGTGATGGCGTCAGGTCTGGCAGGAGGGCCGGGGCCTGGGCCAGATGAAGCCCAAGGGCGACACCTACCCGTCCGGATCGGGGTCGGTGATCGGGAATGGGCGGGAAAATCAACGGCGGGTCCGGAGCGTCGGGCATCCCCGGCGGCAAGGCCATCGCCGACCGGCTCACCGAACTGGCCGAGGGGGTCAAGTCGCCGATCCACTACCGATCGGGCTTGGCCGCCCGGCTGCGGTACCTGACCAAATCGTCGGCCGGATATGACGCCATGAACGCGGCCGGGATCGATGTCACCGCCCGCACGATGATGGCGTGGCTGGCCGAGGAGCGGACACCGAACGCGGCCAACCTGGCACGGATCGAGGCGGCCTACACCGACCTGCACAAGCCGGAACATGGCCGCCTCGCTGGCGCAAGCGGCTCGACATCAAACGGGCGCCGGCACCCGGATCGAGATACACCCCCGTCCGACCAAACACCGCCGTCACCCCGAACAGCATCGGACCTACAGAATATCGGCGGGTGATTTCCGTCCGGCCGATTGGGGCGGCTGGTCGCCAGTGGGCCGCAGCGATATTCGACGGCATGAACGACACCTGGCACGTCCTCGCGGCCGACACCCTCGGAACCGACTGGAACGCCTACAACGTGGTCGACCACATCGGATTCGGCGCATAACCATCAATCGCGTACCGGGGCGCGGTTCTGGCCCAACGCGACCGTGCAGCTCAACACCGTTTCGCGGGTAGTGAGACACCGCGAAACGGTGTTGTGTTGCGACAACAGAGATTCCACAGCAATCCCACACCGATTCACCACCCCACCAAACCCGCATAACCACCAGAACCAGACCGCATATCCACCCGAACCCAACCGTATAACCACCCACATAGCGCAAACCCGCCACAAGCGAACACACACCCTGCACACACCTTTTGCACCATCAATCTTGGTCGGGGTGGCGGGGGCGTATACGCCGCGCCGATATACGTATAGAGACCGCGCTATACGGATCAGGACCGCGCTATACGGACCGGCACACCCGTATAGACACCCCACCCCTCCTACCCCCTGAAGAGACCCCCTCAGGGACCCCCACCCCAGCGGGAATCCGCCCAGAGATCCCGACACGATTCGATACACCATTTGCACCATTGATCTTGGCCAAATTTGGTGGGGCGTATAGCCGTATATCCGCCCGTATAGCCGTGGTCCATATACGGGGCACCCGGCCTATACGCCCCGCCCGGCCCGTATGGACGACACGGTGTCCGCCGCCGGTAGGCAATAATGGGCAACCGAATCCGGTGTTGCTGGTCATCCCCCTTCTGGCCGCACCGGATTCGCCATGTCCGCCGCTCCAGCGCACCGGATTCGGCAGGTCGGCACGATATTCTCAAGGCTTAAACGTGTAAACGCGCATAGTCGAGCGAGAGTCGAGCCATGACCGCGATCACCATCGGCAACCTCAAAGGCGGGGTCGGCAAGACCACCACCGCCATCATGCTCTCGCTCGCCCTGGCCGACAGTGGCCGGCGGGTGCTGCTCATCGACACCGACCCCCAGCGCTCCGCCCTCAAATGGGCTGAGATCGCCGGTGCCGACTGGCCCCAGGATCAGGTCACCGTCGTCTCGTGGATCAACCACAGGACCCTCCAGCGCCAAATCGAGGCCGTCCGTAGCGACTACGACGCGATCATCGTCGACGTGCCACCGAGCCGGACCCACACCGCCCGCGCCGCCACCACGCCCGAAGCCGAGACCCTCGAAGCCGCGCTGATGGCGACCGGGCATCTGCTCGTGCCCACCTCCAGCAGCGGTATCGACCTCGCCGAGATCGGCGCCACGTTCGAGGTCACCGCCAAGGTCGAGCGCCAGCGCGATGTCGTCGCCTCCGTGCTGCTCGTGCGGATCTGGTACAGCACCAACTCATCCGTCGCCGCCCGCGAGGCCCTCGTCGAGGACTTCGGCTACCCGGTCATGCGCACCGAGATCCCGATGCGCGCGGTGTTCATCGACGCTTTCGGCACCGTCCCGGCTCTCCCGGACCCGTCAGCGCGTACAAGGACGCCCTGGCCGAGATGCTCGCCGACCACGCCCAGGAGAAGTAGCCCCATGCCCGCACGCCGCCCCAACACCACCCGCGCCAACCTCGCCCGCGCCATCTCCTCCGGCAGCGAGAGCCGCGCCGTCAACGACCGCCGACGCCGCAACCCTCGCACCATCCCGACCGTCGACGACGACCGCCCCGCGCTCCAGCGCAACAGCGACACCAAGCGGCAGCAGGGCATCAATTTCGACCTCGCCCTGCTGGAGTACGCCCGCGAGGCCGTGGTGTACATGAACCGCCGCCACCCCGAAGAGTCCGGCTCGGAATCGCTTGCCGCGCTGGTCGATCAGGCCGTGCGGGAGAAGATTGCCGCGTGGGAGCGCAAATACAACGATGGGGACGCACTGCCGCGGCTGTAGAGGCGTGACCAGCGCATTCCCTATGCGATTATGCGCGTATAGAATTCCTGTACCAGGATGCGGATTCAGCTCATCCGGCAGCATCGAAAACCATTGCAATGCAATGTGTTTCAGAGCTACAATAAAATTCATCCCGTAACCATCAATCCTGAAATCTGTAAAGTAGGGGTTTACCAGCGCATTCACCCTACAGAATTCGATTCCTGAATTCTGTAGGGTGAATGCTGTAACGAGAATCGAAAGATGTTGCGTAGCAACAACTTTCGATTGGCGGCAAGCGGGTTAGACGCGAGTTACGTTGTATCGCAACAAATTTCGGGCGCGAAGCGCCCGCGCGGCGGGCCTCCGCAGGAGACCTGCGCGC
>NZ_JAJFZL010000003.1 GCF_020733635.1 Nocardia spumae
CAGCAGTTGCGGCAGTCGTATCGAACCATCGCGTAGAGCCGGACCGCGGCGCGTTCGGGTTGTCGCATCAGGCTTTCCGCCAGCGCCGCCGGCGCGATCAGGTGCGCGTCAGCAGGTTGTCCAGTATCTCCTCCTTGGTGGAGAAGTAGTGGTAGATCGTGCTCTGCTGAATGCCGACCGCCGTCGCGATCATCGGGTGGAGGTACCGGCGAAACCGTGGGTGATGAACAACTCGGCCGCGGCATCGAGGATCTCTTCCTCCGGTGTGTCGCCCGGGCGACGTCGTTGGACGCGGCGAGCCGACGGGACGCAGTCCGCTCATTCGCTCCAGCATGCCATCCGCCGGCCCGATGCCGCCGGGCGGATGCCGCCGCCACTCGCATATCGGCTACGAGACAGCGCTTTCCACCGGAGCCGGTCGATCCTGCCCACCAACGGGTAGAGCGCACCGGCGATGAGACCGGCCAGGACGAACCGATATCGAGTCCACCGAGCAGATGGGCGCCCGGCCCGGTGAAACCACGTATTGGCCCGCGAACAGCACCCCGACCGTCGCGGCGATGCCCCAGATACTGACCGTGCGATGTTGATCCCCACCGCTGTACCAATTACCGGCCCCCGGTTTCGCGGCGGTTGAAGACTGCAGACGCGTCGGTGTCGTAGTTCGCCCCGTTGCGCAGGTGACCGATGACGAGGATGACGATCCACGGCACCGAGAAGTTGGGCCAGCAGCGTCAGAACATTCGTGACGCTGGGTTCGATCCCGTGTCGTAGAAGTGACCGAGATAGACGAGTGCGGTGGCGGGCCAGACACGGCAACCCCAGTTGCTTTGGTCCGCGACAGCTGCCGGAATCAGCGAAGGAGGTGTCGAGTCCGGTGCCGTAGGTGTTGATCACCGCCTCTGTGCCACGGTGCGGAGGCCAGGCCGAGGAAGACCAGGGCGGGCAAGATACCAGATCGGCGAGGTCCGCATCAGCCGCCGACCATGTCCCCGTCGGTGAGTTCCGGTGGGAGTAGAAGCCAGACGGGCGATTGAACGTGCCCCACAATGAAGGGGCCGCCGAGGCCGAACAGCCGCCGTAGAACAAGCGCCAGCATGATCGAGCGGTCGCTGTGCGCGGCCGGCGAGATGTGGCGGGTCCAGTCCACCGGAGTAGGGGCCGAGCGACGATATCGTCGACGCGAATCAGCAGCATCGACGCGACCCAGGTGTTGAGCGCCGAACCGAGTACATAGCCGCCGCCGGAATAGGACGGGTCGAAATCGCCGCCGTAGACGAACAGTCCGGCGATCGGCAGATTCCGCGGTCGGGATCATCACTCGCTGAACCGCGACCATCCAGCCGTGGCCGAAGACCGACACCACCGTGACGATGACGGAAATGATCTCGTAAGCAGATCAATTCGATGCCTGTCACTGTGCACGTCGATAGGCGCGGTCGAGTGCGCCGACGAGTGCGGCACCACCGGTCAGATGCTCAGTGCGGCGAATATCAGCGATGCGACGGCCACGAGGATCGTTCCGATCAGCTCGGCCTCCGACGCCGAAGAAGGCGCCGCTGGACACCGGATTGTTGGTCCCGGTGCGGGTGCGATGACCCCGGGTCGGTGCGAGCAACGCGGAACCGAGCGCGGAGCCGACCACGACGGCGGACGCGGCCTGCCACCAGCCGAGCCCGAAGGTGACGGGCAGGAAGCCCATGATGATCACACTGAAGGTCAGGCTGCTGCCGAACAGGATCGTGCGCAGGTCGCGGGGCGCGGATCTGCGGTCGGCGATCGGAATGTGCTCGGTGCGAAGGGTTCGATCTCGAACCGGGAGCGGGCGGGCGATTCGGCGACGGGGGAGTCGATACGGATGCCGGTCATGGCTGTCTCCTGCCTGGGATTTGGGTCATTCGGTGAGCAGGTCGGCGAAGGCTCCGACGAGCGACTCGATCCGCCAGCGGATCGGACGCGGTCGCGGGCGGGCAGGCTCGAGGTCGAGGATGTGCAACTCGTCGCCCGCGTCGGTGGCGACGAACGAATGCCCCTGCCGGAAGGGCAGACTCGATATGTCGATATGCCAGCCCGTCGGCGATATCGACCCGATCGCTATCTCGCAGTCGGCGAGATCCTGAGCGGCGCTGAGGTCGAGACGAGGGACCTCGTCGGGGGTTGGCAGCGCCGAGATCTCTTCGGTCCGTGAGCGCGCGAACGCGAATTTCGCGCCGGTGCGGAGCAGAATCGCCCGCGCGCCCGACTCCGCGTCGCGGAGGGTGACGACGGCCCGGGGACCGCGGTCCGTGCCGTCTACGTGGTGCCAGTGCTCCAGATAGGGCAGTTCGATACCACGCTCGACCATCATCGCGTTCTCGAAGTGCAGGGTGCCGGTATCGGCAACGCCTTCGGCCGGGGCCCAGTCGACCAGTCTTCCCCAGGTGAATCGCGCTGGTGTCACCGGTGATCGTGTCAGACTGCCGGCGAATCCCTCCTGTGCGAACATCCACTCGAGATGTTCGGCCCGCAGATCTCGCAGGCAGGTCACGCCGTCGAAATCGGGGCGGCCGGCGGGCTGCCTCAAGTCCGCGTACCACCCGTCGGACTGCAACCACGTCACCGTCGTGGTGGTGTCGTCGGGGCCGCCGTGCCAGCTGATGAGCGATCGTGTCCAGATTCCGTGGAGATCGTCCACCTCCACCGGTATCCCGTCGCTGGTGGGATACGGCCAGGGGCCGGTGAGCTTGCTGAGAAGATTCATGTGCCGCCAATCCCGCTGTGTTCGAATGGTTTACGCGGGCCGGCCGGCCATGCGACCGAACGACGACAGCTCGACCGAGCCTTCCGGCAGCACCAGGCTCCCGTCCGCGATCCGGGTGCGCAGGTAGCGGAAACTCTGGGCGGTCTGCGCGAACAGATGCTCGCCGGCGCGCAGTGCGGGCCGCGCCGGAGTGTCGGCGTCGACGAACGCGGGCAGGGGGGCCACGACGGCGTCGTAGTCGACCGAGAAGAACAGCGGAAAGGCGTAGCGCTCCTGCGCGACCTTGCGAACACGATGCGTGGTGGCCACGAATCGCCCATTCGTCATCAGCTCCAACATGTCGCCGATGTTCACCACGTAAGCGCCCGGCACCGGCGGTACGTCGACCCAATGGCCCGCCCCGTTGAGCACCTCCAACCCGGCGGCGGTACCGCGCAGCAACGTGAGACATTCGTAGTCGGTATGGGCCCCGATCCCCGGGCGGTCCTCGGCCGAGTCGTCGAACGGGTAGTGGATCAGGCGCAACTGGCTCGGCGGCTTGGTCAGATATGGATCGAAGAAGTCCTCGGCCTGGCCGATCGCGACCGCGAAGGCACGCATGAGGGCGACGCCGACATCGAAGACCTCCTGGTAGTAGCGCGAGACCGCTTCCTTGAAGCCGGGTATGTCCGGCCATTGATTCGGGCCGAGCATGGGGTTACCCGCGAGATAGTCGGGGTCATCGGCGGGAAGGTCGCGGCACAGGTCGAAGGCCTCCTTCCGGTCCGCCGACATGCCCGCGAAGACCTCCTCCCCTTCGGGCACGTAGCCGCGGTGGTTGGTGGAGTTGCCGATGTAGGTGCGCATCTTCGCTTCGAGCGGGTCGGCGAAGAACCGTTTCGCCGAACGGAGCAGTTCGGCGAAGACGCGCTCGTCGATCCCGGTGCCCGAGACGTACATGAATCCGATATCGCTTGCGGCACAGGCGAGTTCGGCGGCCACGGCGGCTTTCGCCGCGGCATCGGCGCCGAAGAGCGGGGCGATGTCGATATTGGGGACTTCGGAGAACGAGGTGAGACCTGCCACGAGCCGGATCCCTTCCACACGAGTTTCGATCAGCTGATCGAAACTTAGGATTCGGCCGATTCGGCTGTGTGATGCCGCTGTTTCCGGTTGGTAAATCCCCTCCCTCGGCCGAACCCGGCTCCGGCGGCCACCAGGAGCTCTTGCGGTGGACGACTCGTACGAATTCGTCGGCACTGCCCGCTGGGGATCTGACGTTCCCGAGGGCTACAACGTCGGCCGGTCGACGACCTATCGGGTGCCGGGCGGCATTCACGCATTGCCGACCGGCGGCGACGTGGCGGCGGCGACGCGACGATTGCAGACGGCCGCGGTCCGGCCGCTGGATCCGCACCGCGACTGGACCCCGCCGACGTTCCTGGATCTGACTCCCGAAGGCCAGGACACCACGCCGCTGCGCTGGGAGGACAACATCGGCTTCTGGGAGCCCTGTACGAGGTCGTGGACACCGAACCGTCCTTCCCCGAATTCCACATCGCCTACGGCGATTTGGCGGCCCTCGGCGCCCACAGCTATCGGCTGACCGTGCCGCAACCCGTTCCCGGAAAACTGTTCTGGTCGGTCACCGTGTACGACGCACGCACCCGCAGTCAGATCAGAACCGAGCAGAACCGCGCGGTCCTCACCTCCCTGTTCGATTTCGATGCCGAGGCAGGCGCGAACTCGATCGACCTACTGTTCGGCCCGACCGCACCCGCCGACGGTGAACAACACTGGATTCAGACCCTGCCCGACACCGGCTGGTTCGTCTACTTCCGCATCTACGGCCCGGAGGCCGCGGCCTTCGACCACAGTTGGAAGCCTAGCGATTTCGAACGTATCGATCTCTGATCGACGAAATGCGGAACGGTCCTTCACTCACCAAGTGAGTGAAGGACCGTTCCATTGCGCGCCCGGAGAGACTCGAACTCCCAACCTTCTGATGGGTTCGTGCGTACATAGTTGTCCGCTGGGATCGTTCAGAGTGCCTGTGAGGCAACGTATTCTGCCTTGGACTGTCTTTTGACATCTGGGTCGGTACGCCAATGTACGCAGACGTTTGTGCGGTCAAAGTAACGACGGTTCATGTCCGAGTCCGATGGGCCTCACCCACCCTGTGACACCGTAATGACGCTCAGGGCTTTGGGTCACCACGGTAGCCCTGGCGAGACAGTAGATCACGACGTTGATGATGAAGAGCTATCGCGCTATTTGCGTGCGAGAGCTGATGACGAAGACGCGGTTTACGTGCGTATTTCGTGTTGGCATCCGTGGGTAGATGTCAGGCTTCGTGAGCCCTGCTGCGTACTCTCTGCGTCCCACTAGGCGTGCCCTGGGGAGATGCACCCGGTGCCAGCGTGCCGCACCGTCCACTCAGCCCACTTCGCAGGCGGGGGCTGCCTGATGACTCCGTTTCGAACGGCCGTCAAAGTTGATGGCGGCCGTTCGAACCCGCGTCTAGAATTCCTCAGCGTTACCATCCTCTGCTTCTTCGTCAATTTGGGAAGCTGTATCCCAGGCCGCCGGCCCCCTCGCCTCGATCTCAACCACCTTCGCGAGATACGCCTCGGTATCGCCCTTTGCAGATGCGAGCTTCATCTGAAATACAGCATCTCCGGAATTTGCAATTCGATGCTCATTCTTCAGCAGCAATTCATTCGCCTCATCCTCCCATCCAAGCTCTTCAAAAACACGCAGTTGCCACCACAGGTCGTCATCGCGAATGAAATCTTTGAGCGCCAGGATGAATAGGTCATCGGCCAGATTGCTCAACAAATTCTTAATATAGTATGCAGCTGTAAAATAGTTATCGGCAATCAGCGCCTCCCGAATACCCCCCAGGAGCACCTCGGCGGATTCTTTGTAACGCCCTACTTCCGCAAGCACTCCAGCCTTAGTGCTCCAATCATCACTAACCTCCTCGACTGCCCGATCCTTAACATCCTCGGGAAGCTTTTCCGCAATTCCCTGGACGTTCCTTATTAGAACTTGATAAAATGGACTTGGATCATTTTCTAGTGCACGCTCGACATACTTATCCCTCAGATGTTCATCGCCAGATTGGCTATACAATCGCGCCACCGCGAGCCAATCCTCTTGTTCCCGAGCAACTTCCAGCTTTGCAAGTATTTCCCGCAGCTTCAACTCATCGGACCGCTCTTCAGGCTTTCCTTCCGCATAGGACGAACCCGAACGATACGCGCGCACACGCTCAAGCCAATGCCGGCGATACAGAGCTACTTGATCAGAATCTAGCTTGCGGTCAAACCCGCCTTGAATCTGAGTCTCACGGTGACAATCGAAGCATAGGACAGCAAGGTTTCCGAAATCATTATTACTTGGATTATCATCAATATGATGAATTTGCACCGGCTTCTTGTTTCGACACACACAGCACGTTCGGTCCGACTCGAACAATACGCGAGCAGCGACCTCAGGAGGGATCGGAATGCGCAACTTCTTCGCAGGCATCTGGCCCGTAACTCCTTCTTTCAAAATGCCCCGTGGGGCCCGCCAACGAATGTGCCCTTGCGGGCGAGTTAGGCAAGGAAGCACACCAGTAAATGATCGCTCTGAGTAACGAGACCGCTACGCCCGTGACCGAATCTCTACCGAGAAAGATCTGCATCTCACCGGTCAGGCCACGACCGAACCCACCAGCAGCACCATAGGTGCTCGAGATCTCCCGTCACAAGCAGTACACCGATCGAGGCGAGAACACGCCGAAGCGATCCCAACTGCGACGGATCGGCATTTGCGGTGGCGAGCTGGTGTTGGCTCGGTAGGCATGACCTAGGGATTTTGGGCGGCAACGTTGGGCGAAGAGGGCACCGCTGCGCAGCGTTGCGTACTCACTGCGTACCGATACCGCTGGGCTGAGATCTGGTCTCCTGCTCCGGAGGCAGCCCCGGAGCATTTTCCCGGGTTTGACCTTGGGTTTGGATGTATCCCGAGCGTTGGGTTGCGTCCGCCAGAGTCCGGGGAGATCCGAGTGAGTTGTGACATCGTGGTGACATCAATGTCCTGCCTCACCGGGGCTGAACTTCGCATCCCCGGTGACTTCCCTTGCCCTGCTTCCTCATACTGGCCGCTCTGTACTGAGTGGCGGCCTAGTCAATGGGGCCGAAGGCATCACGCAGTGACGCGAAGCGCCATTTACTCGGCCGTGGCGAAGTCAGACAATCGAGCCATGAGGAGGCTGGGCCACTCGTCGGCTCCTGTCTGCCCGATGGTTCGACGCCGAAGTCGACCAGGGCGATCACCGTTTATTCCGGGCTGGATGTCGGAGGTGTCTGATAATAAGTGTTCAGCGGCCGTTCGCCACTTCCGGCCGGTAGCCGCAGGAGGGTCGACGGTGTCGATGGAGATTGAGGGTGACGGATCTTGGCCGTACGGCGATCGCCCTGACGCAGACTGGACGAAAGCGTTCACCGACGAGTTGCAGCGCATCACTGTGCTCGCACCGTCCGAACCGAATCCGGACGGCACGGTCCCCCTAGGTGATTCCGACAAGATGCTGCTGCGCCAGGAAATCGTCAGCCTGATGAAACGCGCTCACACCGGTTCTGTACGTCAGCAGGAGTTCCAAGAGGTTCGGTCTGGAGACGTGGTCGTGGAGTTGAAGCATCCGCGTCCCGGCAACCTCGGGGGATGGCACTACCGGGTCTACACCGGCGTACCCAAACATCCTGACCATACGTATTTGGTCTGGCTCGGAGCTGGGCGTAAGCCGGACAGTGAGTTTGATCCGGAAGGGTGGGGTGAGCTGCAAACCGGCCAGATAGAGACCTCCCACTGCCGATTCAAGGTGTGGCTTGCCTCCCGATATGCTGACAGAACGTGATGTTGCGGTTAACCTCAACATATGAGCACGTTCGACGATCTCGAGAGGGCTTTGGGGATCGATACGTCGGACCCCGAGGAGGCGCTCGCCCGCGACTTGGTCGAGGCAGACCACGACATGCTTGAAGCACTGGTGCACATCCGCAAGTCTGTGGCCAAGATGTCAGGCGCGGAGGTGGCAGACAGGATGGGCCGCCATCGGTCCGTCGTCACAAACTTCGAGAAGCTGACGGCAGATCCGCATCTGTCAACGATTCGGCGGTATGCGCACGCCATCGGGGCGCGGGTCACTCACCACGTCGAGTGGGTGGATCCGAAGGGCAACGGAACGGGTGCAGCGGCGGAAGCCCCTCCAGAGACTGTTGGCGCTCCGGGTTTGAAAAAGCAACTCTCCGACATTCAGTCAGTGCTAAACGCGATGCTGGGTGAGGGGCGATCACTACCACCTGCGGCGGCCAAAGCCCTGGTCGACTGGGCGTCAGTGCATAGACAGCGCATCGATATCGCGTTCCCACCGCCGTCGCGCGATATTCTCGATCGCCATGTTCAGGTTCATGCATCAGTTCATGCATCCTCCCCCCTGATCTCCGACGCTGTTGGGGCGGGTACGTGAAGATTACGGTGATCACTGCGGATTCCGCCCAGCGGGATCCAGTGGGCAAAGTCCATGCGCTCGGTTTGAATTGGTCGTGGGTCGTCACGCCGACACCCCCGATGTCAGTAGTCATCGTGATCGATCCGGACACAGCAGACGAACTGCTCACGACGTTCAAATTGGTTGCGGAGCTGATCGATGCGAACGACGAGCCGGCCACCTTCGGCAGATCAGCTGAACCACTGCGGGCATACATAGATGCCACCGCCGACGAACCGTCTGCACGCATGATGCTTGCGTTCAATGTAGCGCCGGGTATACCGCTGTCACCGGGACGGTACAGCTGGCGAGTCACGGATAGCGACGGCAAGGAATACGGGCGTACTGGGTTTGAAGTCCGGCCCAACGGCGATACCGGACCGGCCGCGTAGCCGAACCTGACTTGCTTCTATCTACAGATATAAGGCGAATTCGGCAGCGACCCAACGTAACTGCTGGCGGAAACCCGGTGCGGACGGAAGGACGTCGTCCGCACCGGGTGACCGGTGTCCCGGTGTGACCAGCACCGGCGGATCGGCCGGAGTCGACGTCGTTGGCGACTCGCTACCGGCGGCGCTGCCGGTGGCCGAAGGCGGTGGGAAGGGGGCCGAAGCCCCCTCGGGGTCACTTGTAGGCGGCTGCGGGATCGTATGCGTCGGCGGCGGCCTGGTTGGTGAGGTCCTGCGCGTGGTGCGGGTGGCAGCGGTAGGTGGTCCGTCCGAACCGGGGCATCGGGTGGATTTCGGTGGCGAGGGCGTCGCAACCGCGGATTCCGCAGACGTAAGTGGTGGTGCTCATCGGGAGGTCCTTCCTCGTTGCTGTGGTCGATCTGGGCTTGTCCAGACCACCGGTGTGGGGTGCGGAAAAGGGTGGGCGAATGCCCATCACGAAGTGACGCGTAGCGCCCTTTGGAGTGCCCTGCGCCGGTGGTATGCCTTCGGCAGATCGTCCATAGCAATGCGGAAGGATCGGTGGGCGCCGGAACGTGCTGGTGTGGAACCGAACTGCGTCGGCACCGGCACCGAGATCCTGGTGAGCTTCCTGGGATATCCGGCTACCGAGGGCGACCACAGCCGGTCGACTGAGCTGGTGGCCGGCCGATTCGGTCCTCGGCTGCGGGAGGCCCGGCCGGGTACGGCAGACGTCGCGCCCAGCACTGCCACGTCGTTGCATAAGTGGCCAGAAAGGGGAAGTCGGCGTTCTACCACGTCGCCAGAGCGGCGCCGACGCGCCCGACGCGCCGCGAGCGGCGTCCTTTCAGCGAGCGGTTGCGCGGCGCCGCGTGGCGGCGCCGCTCGGCGGCGCGCCAGCGCCGCCCTTGATCCTCTATAGCCAAATTCGGCAACGACCTATGCAGGTGAGTGCATTTGCTCGCCGAGAAGGTCTGTCCGCGGACAGACTTGGAGCATGGCTGAGCTTGCGCTGACGGCGGACCGTCGTGAAGAACTGGCCGGGTTGTTAGGGGACGAACAGCGTCTTCGGGCCGAGTATCCGAAGGTGGCGGAGTACCTCGATACCGCGCCGATGCTGCCGGGGACGGGGGACGACCGGGCCGACGCAGCGTTCGATTTGCGGCTCGTGCATTACATGACAGGCGGGCCCTCGATCAGCGCGAACCCATACTGGGACATCGTCGGGCCATCGGTGTCCGAACGTCAGGGGCGCCGGGTGGTGGACGGTGGCCGGCCTCGAGGAAGCGCGCGACTGGGATTCGCGCAGACCATCTTGCAGGCCGCCTATGCCTACGCGATTCCGTCGCCGGAGACCGTGGCGTGGATGCATCAATTCTGCAATGGGCGTTCGGTAGTCGAGCTCGGAGCTGGCCGCGGTTACTGGGCTGCGCAGTTGGCGAGCGCAGGTCTGGATGTTGCGGCGTATGACTCGGAACCGCCGGACCGGTCCGAAAATCCGTCGTTCACTCAGGCCGAAGGCCAAGCGGACGTCTGGCTGAGCGTTGGTGATCTCGGGCAGTTCGCTGCGCGGTCGGTCGGCAGTGCCGATGAGGTCCTGTTTCTGTGTTGGCCGCCTGGATGGGGCAACACGATGGCGTCGGATGCACTGGCGGCCTTCGAGGCGAACGGCGGTCGCCGGTTGGTCTACATCGGTGAGCCGAAAGGCGGAAAGACCGGCGATGAAGCCTTTTTTCGATGCGCTGGACTCGCGATGGAAGATCGAATCAGAGGATTCGGGATTCATCTCTTGGTGGAATCTCGCCGATCGGGCTCAGGGCTGGGTCCGTCAATAAAAGAGCCGCCGGTCATCCATAGTCGGATGACCGGCGGCCGCGCAGAGCTTTATTTCTCGGTAGCCGCTTCAAGTTCCGGTTACAGGTTCATGCGGAAAACAAATGCGTAATAGCGATCCTCGGGTAGGACACATCCGAGACCGATAATTACTCGTCCTGTCGCGGTGATGTAGCGCTGGTGGACGGTCTTCACGAGGTCGCCGGGGGTGGTCTTCAACCACTCCGCGTGTGACGGCACCGGGATGCTGTCCGCCACCGTTTCCTCAAGGGTGGCAGCGTCGGACGTGTCCGCTACGTCGACCGGGCTGGTAGCTGTCAGACACGGAAATCGGCCGGCCATCTTCGCTGGCGCGGGTGACGACGTGGGTGATCTCTTCGCCGACTGCTACGCCAAGGGCATCGGCCAATGCTTCTGTGGCCGACACCTCTCCGTTGCCCGGTCGATCTGAACCGTGCTGTCGGACTCGTTCGCGAAACGTCACTTCCGGGTCCTCCATCTGACGTTCGGCGAGATCCGGATCAGGTTCGGCCGATCCGATACGAACACTCCGCGCTCTGCGCACAGACCGGACGAGCCCTTGGCTCTGAAGGAGCTCGAGTGCCTTCCGAACCACGATGTCGGAGACATTGTTGCGCGCCGCGATTTCCGAATAGCTCGGCAGTTGAGTTCCGGGCGGCAATTCTCCGCCGCGAATTCGGCGAGCATATTCGCCAGCGATGGAGACGTAGGCAGGTTCCGCCATGTGGCTCATTCCCTTCAATTCGAAAATCACTAGCGCGTAGGACGGGGGACTAGTATAGCGCACTTCGTATACGTAAAACCGTATTCGCACTGGTTATCGCGCGAAATATTCATGTATTCGAATCTGTATCCGAATCGACAACCTCCAATTCAGCCCGCTTCGTCCGACGATCGGAGGGACGGCGCTCGGCAGTACGCCACCGCGCAATACACCACAGCCGACAGAGGCAGGACCCACGAAAAGCAGTCCGAGGGTTTCCAACGCGTTCACCCCCGCCGTCCACTCTGCTGCATCGGCCATCGAGCGAACGACAGTCGAGGTAGGACGGCTTCGACATCGGCTAAGCCCATGAGGTTGTTCAGGGTTAGCGGGTCCAGGTGGCTTGCCGAAGGGACGATCACCGCATCGACGTCGGCCGCGCGGACCTGATCAGGCAACGGCAGCAACGAACTCGCCGGCCAAATGAGCGCATAGCCCAGATGCCTCGCCAGGCGCTGGACCTGGGCACGATCCCAGTCTGGCGCGACGGTGACATCGGGGTCGATCCACGCGAGAGCCGTAGGGCGGAACCTCATTGCGCACACCTTCTTGTCCCGTGATGCCGCGCGTGTCGATCGTCAGCAAGCTCTCGACCGGCGGCGATAGCGTCCTTACATCGCTCAGCGTATACGAAGATACGTATACGGACAAGACAGTTTCGCCGCGCTGACCAGCGAGTTTGACCTTTCTCGCCCTTCGTATACGCAAAATCCTTGTGCGCATACGCAACTACGTCTACGATGAATCCATCGCCGCTACCGAGTGAGGCGAGATTCGAAAGAACCCCAGACGCAAGGAGATTCAGTCATGGCGCTCAAAGATCTGCGTTTCAACGTCGCGTTCAACGAAGCCTTCGAGAAGGGCCTCGTCCTGGTCGGCGAGATCGAGCCGGACACCGAGTACAACCAGAACCGCAACGCTCCGGCTCGTCAGAAGGTCGACCCGGTGACGGGTCTGCGGCAGTGGAAGGCCACCGCCACCAACCCGGCCGAGACGAACCCGAAGAAGTCGAGCATTCAGGTGATCTTCCTGGCCGACGTGGCTCCGGTGCCCTCGACTCCGGAGGTGCTGCCCGGCATGCGCTCGATCGTGCTCGAGAACGTGACCCTTCAGCCGAAGGTCACCGGTCAGGGCGAGTTCAAGACCCTGGGCTGGACGGTGCGGGCTACCGGCATCGCGGGCGACAACTCCGGCGCCAAAGTCCCCGCGGCCGATCCGGGTGCGACTCGTCCGGCGCGTGGCGACGCGAAGGCTGCGTGATCGCCGTGTCGTTCATCAGCGCACAACATCACTAGTCGTGGCACCGAGGCCGGTACTGCCCGCGCGCCGACACCGCATCGGGCCGATCCCGGGCCTCGGTGAGCGTGGAGATGAACCACGAGCCAATCCGGTATGCGCGGCTGAAACTGTCATCGAGGAAGCTCGCACCTCGCTGAGCAGCTGCCGCAGATCCTGAGAAGCAACCGACGTGGCGGAGCGGCTGGCAGCGGAGAAGGCTGCCCTGATGTTCACGCCTGAGCGGGGAATGCGTGCGGCGGGGTGTTCGCGGTCCTGGTGATCGTGGGGCGTCGGCGCTGCCGCGTTCCGGCTGTCGTCGCCACGCTGCGGGATCTGGCCAAACTGGCGGCATATCCGGCGTCGGATCGTGGCTGGTCCCACTGATCATCGACGGCACCATCGTTCCAGGCCACCGCCGGCGCTTTGGTCCTGGCCAAATCCGCCGAACGAAGGTTCTTCACCTGGGTTCTGGTGGTCGGGCGCTGTGGTCGGTTGGGGTGCAACAGCCATCCACGCCGATAGCGCGGGGCAAAGAGCTACCGCGTGGCTGTGCGCGATGTTCCGCGGCCACATGCGCCCCCGAGTATCGCTGCTGTGGAACCACGGCTGGCAGTGCTGTTTCCCGTGCGCCCAACATGATTTCGGCTCCGCGTGGGTGGCCGAGTTCGAAGCAGGATGCCTCCCGCCGCTGCGAAGACGACCGCGAAACTGTGGATGCCCGAACCTGCCGCGCCTGCACGATGGTGCCTCTGTGCCTCGGGTGGCTTGTGGCGCATCCGTATTCTGTTTCTCGAACCCGTCGCAGCCGATTGCTGCCGGTGTCCGTCCCGGATCGGGAGCTGATCTGTCATGGGGAAACCACTGGCGCTGTGGACCGTGGGTGCTACCACCCTCGCCGTCGACCGCCGCAGCCCTCGGTGTGGGCCGGCTTCTTGGCGTCGGCTCCGCGCCACGAAGGTGGGCTCCGGCCGCTGTCGAACACGCTACCTGGCAAACCGGGCTGCGTGATGTTGTGCGACGACGAACCCTCCCTCGTCGCTCCGGATTCCGGCTGCACCATGTTCTGCCACGAGCCGGGCTTGCCTCCGGCCGATGTGCAGGGCTGTCAGCTGCTGTGCGGCCTCGACAACTCGAAGGAGCCCTGGCAATGACCGTCGTCGACATGGTTCCGGTCGCGGCGTCGGCGATAGGGGCGCTGGTGTTCGCGGCACACATCTTGCCGTGGGGCCGCCGCCCACCACCACGACCGCCGTGAGCCTGGAACGCGAACTGGCCGAGGCACCGGAGATTCTTCGCCCGGCAATCGTGTCGTTCGCCTCCACGGCACACGCACAACTGATGTTTTCCCTGCTCAAGCTCGGCTCGGCCGAGACCGGGTTCCCGCGCGTCGAGTGGTGGGACTACTCCCGCCACGGCCTGACCGTCGACGTGCTGATGCGCGGTGGGCAAACCCTGGCCGACTGGACCAACGACGACACCCGCTCCCGCATCGCTGACCACGTCGGAGTGCAGCAGGTCACCGCGTCCCTCTGCCTGCTCCGGGCTGGGTGCGGCTGGAACTCCGCGTTCACGACTACCCTGGCCGGAATCGGTCACCAACCGCACCACCACGGTGGCTTGCCGGTTCGACCTGGAAAGCGGGTGCCGGTAGGGTTTGCGGGAAGACGGGACGCCGTGGGCTGCTGCGAATCCTTGTACACGCACAGTTCTTCTTGACCGAGCCACCGGCTCGGGTAAGGGCTCGGTGTTTTGTGGACGATCCCTGGCCGCCTCCGGTCCGGCGATCAAAGCCGGGTTCGTGGATTGTGGATGGCCCGACCCGAAAGGCGGTGTGGAGTTCGGGCGCGGTGAAAACCCGGCTGTGTCGTCCGCTTCGCTTGTCGACCGCCTTCCACCATCCTCGCCATGCTGCGCGAGGCCGTGACCGAGATGGACGAGCGCTGGCCCGCATGCGCGCCGCAGGGTCCGCAAGCTGGTCCCCTCGCGATGAACCACTGATCGTGATCGTCATCGATGAGGCCGCGTCGCTGTCCTCGTATGCCGACCGTGACGAGCAAAACGAGTTCCGGCGTCTGACGGGCATGATGCAGTCCAAGGGCCGTGCCGCTGGTGTCTCGGTGATCGCGGCCTTGCAGGACCCGTCCAAGGAGACGATGCCCAACCGGCAACTGTTCCCGGTCCGCATCGGCCTGCGCCTGGACGAACCGACACAGACCGCGATGGTGCCACGGGCAAGGAGCGCGGGACCGGGGCGCGTTGTGCGACAAGATCCCCGAAACCACGCCCGGTGTCGGCTATGTCGGCGGGAAGACGCACCACGGAGTTCGTGCGTGTGCGTGCGTTCTGGATCTCCGACGAGCAAGCCGACGCGATCGTGACATGTATTCCCCGGGCAACCGATTTCGCCCCGGCCGCCGATTTACAGCGATTTCGACCCCGACGACCTGGGCGACGAGCATCCCGGTGACGGCTACACGGGTCCGGTGGCGGCATGAACGCGGCATGGTCACCGAAAACCACGTGGTCATTCTACTGCGACAGCTGCGGCGACCTCTATAACCGACGCAGGTGGGCACGCGGGTCTGCTTCACCTCCACCCCTCACGCCGCCTACTACCTCGCCGCCGGTCGTAACGGCTGGCTCTACGACGGGGACCGCATCACCTGCGACGGCTGCGCCATCACCGCCGAATGCGACCTGCGCGGCCACCGCTTCCCCTCCACGAACACCCTTCGCCGCTGCGACCGCTGTGGCGCCCCCGATGAACAGGAGAACCCGAAATGAGCAAGCGCACCAGTGAATACGCCGACGTCATCGACCTGCACAGCCGTCGCCGCTGCAGCTCGAAGCCCGCGGACTCGACCCCATCGGCATCGCGGTGAACATCCTCGCCGAAACCGGAGAGGTATTCGGCCACGGCTACGACCCCGACGGAGGGGACTGGGCCGCATGAACACCAAACATGAAGCACCACAAGTGAATCCGATCGTGCAAGCGGCAGCCGATCAGGGTGCGAAAGACCAAACGCCGCAAGGTCAAAGACCTCCCGCGCAGGCAGCGCCCCAGTGAGCTGGGGCTGTTCGACGAATCCGAGGTGAAGCAGTGAGCACCACGACCAAAACCACCACCACGGTCCGGACCCCGCCGCGACCCGGTAGAGGACCTCGCGACCCTGTTTCTCGCCCTGATCGGCTGGGCGGTGATCGCGGTGTTCCTAGCGGCCTGGTGGGCGCTGCTGTTCCCGATGGTGTCGCTGCCGATCGCTGCGGTGGCCGGCCTTTTCTGGTTCTACGGCTGGCTCCCGGCCCTCGGCATGACAATGGCCTCGGTCGCTGCGCTGGCCCTGTGGCGGGTGAAGGCTCCGGAATCGTTTTCCCGCTGGATCACTCGCCGTGCCCGGTCGCGGTTTCTGTCCTGGTTCCGGTATCGGCGGCAGTGGTCAGCACGGCTGGACGATTGCAGCCTGTCGGCCCGTGACGACCTCGGCGCAGCGGTGAAGATTCCGCGGCTGCTGGGCATCGACATCGGGACGGCCATCGACACCGTGCGAGTCGCGATGCTGCCCGGTCAGTGCCCCGACGACTGGGCCAACCGCGCAAGCCATCTGGCGCATGCGTTCGGGGCGCAGGAATGCCGCGTCAGCATCACCGGCCCGGCTCGCGTGGAACTGGCTTTCCGGCGCGCTGATTCGCTCGCTAAGCCGATTTCTGCCCCATTCGCACACATCCCCGGCGGACTGGGCGGGCTGCCCCGTCAGGAAGGCGGAAACGCCGCGTGAAACCCACCAACCTCGAGGGAGGCCAGACCATGACAGACCAACAGCCTGACACCGATCCGGCCTCCCTCGGCCCTGTCCGGGACACCGCCGCCGATCGCCGCTCAATTCCGAACCTGCACGAGATCGCCCAGGCCGCCGCCGACAAATACGGCGAGTGCCGGCGCCCGATTCCGATGTACACCTATGACCGCGATACCGGGGATACGAAATACGTTGGTGCCCCCTGCAAATCGACGCTGGAAAGTGTGTGCCCCTCGTGCGCGGCCAAGGCTCGCTCCCTTCGGATGCAGCAGGCCCACGAAGGCTGGCACATCGAAACCGAACCCGTCGACATCAAACGCGACCCCACCCAACACCAGTTGGAGCTGGTCGAGACTCGCGCAAGCCTGATGACCAACTACCAGGAAGCCAAGGCGTCCGGCGATCAGGACATGATGGACGGCATCCGTGAAGTGGTCTCGGACGTGGATGCGGATCTGCGCGAAACCGGTGTGCGCGGGCGTCTTCCGGCGCTGGATCCCGAGCCGAAATCGGAGCGCAAACGGTCCACCCGACGCCGCCAGGACGTCCCTGATCTGCCACGCAAGAAGATCGACAAGGCCACGATCGGCCGTCAATACGCGGGCAAGTACCGGCCCTCAATGTTCATCACTCTCACGCTGGACTCCTACGGCAAGATCAACCGCGACGGTGCAACCAACGCGGACGGCAAACCGTGCTCGGACGGATCGGCCGCTGACCCCGATAGCTACGACTACCTCGACGCGCCGCCCGGACATCGTGTTCTTGCTCCGGCCGCTGTTCGACCGGGTTCGTACACGACTACCGCCGCGCGATCCGGCCGCGCGACATTCATACTTCGTCACGTAGACAGCACAGAAGGCGCGAGAGCACCACATTTTTCACATGGCTGTGCGCGCAACCGACCCAGGGCGTTGATTCTGCAGATCGGCGCCTCCGCGACCTACCTCCAGGTGTGGTGGCCGCACTTGCACCCCGACAACGAGCAGTACACCGATGGGACAATGCCGGTCTGGGACTACACCGCCGGCGATTCGTCTGACCCCGACATCCGCGAGCCCCTACCGACGTAGGGACGAAGCCATGGTACGTGCTACGATACGTCGACAACTTGAAACCCGCCCACGTGGGTGACCTTCGAGCAAACAATCGACCCGAAAAGACATCAAGGGGCGTACTCGGGGCATGAGGAAGCATCCCGGCACGTCGGTTACCTGACCAAATACCTCACCAAATCCATCGCTGAAGTGATCGAGCCCCAGACCGCTCGCGCCGCCGACCACTACGACCGGCTCCACGCGGAACTGTGCAAGACACCGTGCTCACCGAACTGCGGTGTCTGGCTGCGCTACGGCATCAATCCGAAGGGGGCCACCGACAAGACCCAGCCGGGCCGTTGCAAGGGCAAAGCCCACCGCCGAGACACCCTCGGCCTGCGCGGTCGTCGTGTCCTGGTCTCGCGCCGCTGGACCGGAAAGACCCTCCCGGATCACAAGGCCGACCGCGCCGAGTTTGTTCGGCAACTTCTCGCCCAGGTCGGCATTCAGAAACCGGATACGTCCCGGCTGATCGTCAAACCGGTCGAGCCGGGAGACAGGAACGTGCCACCTCGCGAGCACCTGGTCATGGCCTCGATCGCTCAACGGATCAAATGGCGCGCTCAATACGAAAACGCTCGCCTGGCAGCGGGACCACCAGGCACACAACAAGTTTCGGCAATCCACAACGCAGCATAGGAGGGGTTTCATGTCCAAGCTTCTGAATGAGGCGGAAGTTCGCAAGCTCATCCCGATCGGGCACAGCAATGTACTACGAACTGTTCGCTCCGGTGAGCTGCGCTCGTGAAAGTCGGGCGGCGACCGGTTTTGTCAGCGAATTCAGGCGGTGGCCACTACAATCGACGCTCTGGGACCAGCGGGCAAAGCGTCATCCCAACAGCGGATGTAACCCCTGCGCGTGGGGCAAGATCATCCAGTCACCCAAGGCCGGGCCGAGAAGTTCACCGCGAGCACATACGTTTCGCGATCAGGACGGGAAGCGCCGCCACGGTCGCAGCGCAGTTGTTGACGAAGCACGACAGATGCCCGGCGCACAACTATACCCAGCGGCACTATGAAAACCGAAACCTCGCCTCTCTCGAGCACGGTGATAACGGAGCGTCCGACCGCTCGCCGACTGTGATCGCGATGTGGATTCGCGAGCACAGGAGAAAGCCGGGCTGAAGCGCCAAAGCGTCGACAAATACCAGCGTGACATGGGACAAGCACGGCGCCAAGCAGATCGGTGAACTGCGGGTCCGAGAATTCCCGACCAGTCGCGCTGAAAGCCACCTCGGGATCGTGGCTGAGTCGGCGATGAGTCAGGCCAAGTTTCTCCGGGTGGCACTCACCGGCATGTTCGCGATGGCTGTCCGGCATGACGTGCTGGCGGTCAATCCGCTCCGAGAGACATCGCGTAATACGAGGAAGAAGACGCCGGTGCGTGCCTTGACCGTGGACGAGTTCGCGAGGGTTCGCGCGGCGGTGGTCGCGTACACCCAACGTGAACACGTTTCCGGTCCACGACCAGGACGTCTGTTGCCTCCGTTCGTCGATGTGATGGGCTCGACCGGGTGCCGGCCGAATGAGGTGCTCGGGCTTCGTTGGTCGGATGTCGATCTGCTGTCCGATCCGCCAGTCATGACGGTCGCGGGCACGGTGATCGATCACGGCAAGGTCAAAGGTCAGTCGTTGCGTCGGCAGGATTCTCGGAAGGGCGATGCGCCCGATCACACGGTCGTATTGCCATCGCTGGCTGTCGAAGCGCTGGCTCAGCTGCTCGGTGAAGCGAGCAAGGATCTCGAATCGTTGGAGACTCTCGCGGACAAGCCGGTCTTTCCGAATCGCGACGGCGAGTGGATGAGCCTGAACAACCTTCGGCGGTCTCTGCGTGCTGCACTGCCCGATGACCTGAAGTGGGTCACTCCGTATTCGCTGCGGCGAACCGTGGGAACGGTGATCCGCGACGGCCTCGGAGTCGAGCAGGCACAAGCCCAGCTGTCCCACGCTCAGCTCGCGACGACCGAGCACCACTACGTCGAACGGCGCACGCACGGTCCGGATGTTTCGCGAGGTCCTCGACCGGTACGCGAAGGAAAGTACGGATTCGAATATAAGGGGAAAGTGAGGGATTTCACCTCGATGATCTTGGAAGGAAAGAGCCCCCGATCTGCTGATGCAGCTCGGGGGCTCTTTTCTGCGCGCCCGGAGAGACTCGAACTCCCAACCTTCTGATGGGTTCGTGCGTACATAGTTGTCCGCTGGGATCGTTCAGAGTGCCTGTGAGGCAACGTATTCTGCCTTG
>NZ_JAJFZL010000004.1 GCF_020733635.1 Nocardia spumae
CTCGCAGACCCACGATCACCAGCGCGGGTACGCCGTGACCACCCCGCGGCGAACAGACTCAGGCACGACCGCCGATCTGCTCCCACTTGTGCTCGGTGGGCTCGAACAGCCGGCGCAGGAATCGCGCCACCGCAGCGCGCCGGTGACCGATGCGGACAGCGACGTCACCACGCCACCACCGTCGCCCGCGCTCACCGCGTCGTCGGTCAGCAGCCGCACCAGCGAGTCGGTGTTGCCGCTGAGCGTCGCGGCAGGAATTCCTCGACGACCTTGCGGGCCGAGACCGCATCGACCTCGCGGCGGGTCGGTCGTCGGCCATATGTTGTTTGGCGCGCCGGTAGATCTGATAGCAGTTGGACTCGGTGAGATCGACGATTTCGGCGATCTCGTTGTGCGCGTAGCCGAATGCCTCGCGTAGCACGTACACGACGCGCTCCCTGGCCGACAGCCGTTCCATCAGGGTGAGCATCGCGATCGATACCGATTCACGTTGTTCGACGGTGTCGGCCGGGCCGGACATCGGGTCCGCGGCAAGATCGGCTCGGGCAACCACTGACCCACGTACGCCTCGCGCCTCACCCGTGCCGACGCGAGCTGGTTGAGACAGATATTGGTGAGTACCTTCGTCAACCACGCCTCGGGCGTCTCGACGTACCGCGATCGGCGGCGTGCCACCGTACGAACGCATCCTGCACCGCGTCCTCGGCATCGGTCGCCGAACCCAGCAGGCGATACGCGATCGCTTCCAAACGCGGCCTGGCGTCCTCGAACACCTGGCCCTCGCGCACACCGGTCGACATGAGTCGAAATTAATCGCCGTCGGCCGTGACCTCCAACCGCCTGTTCCATCCCGCGGCAACCAGGACCGCGGCGGAGCACGGAAAACGGGAGGCACCCGCGGTGGGTGTGGGATTTGAACCCACGGTGGCGTGAACCACGACGGTTTTCAAGACCGTTCCCTTAGGCCGCTCGGGCAACCCACCTCGTTCCGGGCGGGCCCGGAACGGTGTCTCAGCCTACTGGCGGAGGTGGGCCGATGCCGAATCGGCCGGATACGCCAGCGCGCCACGCTCGCCAGTTTTCGACGCCCCGCTCTGCCTCTGGCAGGATGACGGCCATGGATCGTCGCCGGATACGGCGTCGGCTGCCCGGCGTCGCCATCGCCGCACTCCTGATGTGTGCGGCGATGTGCACGGCTCCGCTGACAGCCGCCGCGCCCGCACCACCGGCCGATTCCGGCTCGGCAGAGGGACCGGCTCCGTCGGTGGACACTCCACCGCCCAGTGCCGCGTCGGTCGATCGTGTCGAGCAGATCACCGACCGCCGGGTGCGAGTATTCGTGCGGTCACCCGCGATGGCGCGCACGCTGCCGGTGGAGGTGCTGCTGCCCGCCGACCGCAGCCGTCCCCGCCCGACGGTGTATCTGCTCGACGGCCGCAGTGCCAGCAACGATTACAACAATTGGACCGAACGCGGCGGTGCGGTGCAGTTCTTCGCCGACAAGGACGTCAACGTGGTGCTCACCATCGGCGGCCCGGCGGGCTACTACACCGATTGGCAGCAGCCGGACCCGGTGCTCGGCACCAACCGGTGGGAGACATTCCTCACCCGCGAACTACCGCCGCTGATGGACGCGACCTTCGAGGGCAACGGCCGCAACGCCGTCGAAGGCGTGTCGATGGGCGCCGAGGCCGCGATGATGCTGACCATGCGCCACCCGCAGCTGTACCGGGCGGTCGCGGCCCACAGTGGTTGTTATGCGATGGGGTCGGATATCGGGCAGGCGCAGGCCCGCGCGGTGGTCCGCACCTATGGCGGCGAGCCGGACAACATGTTCGGCAAGCAGGACGATCCGGACTGGCTCGCCCACGACGTGATGATGCACGCCGATAGCCTGCGCGGAACTGCGATCTACCTGTCCGCCGGATCCGGTATGCCCGGACCCTACGATGGTCCCGGCAATCCCGAGGCGGCGTCCGCGATCGGATTCGGCGGGCCGCTCGAGGCGGGCGCCAACGCCTGCACGATGGCCCTGGCCGATCGCCTGGAACGCATGCAGATTCCGGCCGATGTCGACCTGGAGAAGGTCGGCACGCACTCGTGGCCGTATTGGAAGGACGAGTTGCCGCGGGCCTGGCCGACGCTCGCCGGCGCGCTGGGTACCCGCTGACTCAGCCGGCGAAGCGCGCGACGGTCTCCGCGGCGGTCGCGAAGGCCAGGAACAGGTCGTTCTCGTGTGGATCGCCCGCGGTGATCCGCACGCCGTCGGTTCCATAGGGCCGCACCAGAACTCCGGCCTCGGCGCTGGCCGCGCCGAAGTCCGCGCTGTCCGCGCCCAGCGGCAGCCAGACGAAATTGGCCTGGGTGGGCGGTACCCGATACCCGGCCGCCAGCAGCGCTTCCCGCATCCGATCGCGCTCGGCCACAACATGATCGGTGCGGTCGAGCAGTTCGCCACGGGCCTGCAGGCAGGCCACGGCCGCGGCCTGAGCCAGCCGGTTCACGCTGAACGGAACATGCACCTTGAGCAGTGCGGTGATCGGATCGGGATGACCGACGGCGTATCCGACGCGCAACCCGGCTAGTCCGTAGGCCTTCGAGAAGGTCCGCAGCGCGACCACATTGGGGCGATCGCGGCCGAGTTCCACCCCGTCGGCGCGATCGTCGGCCGGCAGCCGCAGATATTCGTAATACGCCTCGTCGAGCACGACCAGCACGTGCTCGGGAATCGCGTCCAGGAAGCGGACCAGGTCACGCCGTCCGTAGGCGGTTCCGGTCGGGTTGTTCGGATTGCAGACGAAGATCAGCTTGGTCCGATCGGTGACCGCGGCCGCCATCGCGTCCAGATCGTGGGCGTACTCGTCGTTCAGCGGAACCGGCACCGCGGTGGCGTTGCCGACCTGGGTGAGGATCGGATAGGCCTCGAACGAGCGCCACGCGAACATCACCTCGTCCGCGGGGGACGTACAGGTGATCTGAACCAGTTCCTGGCACAGCGCGACGCTGCCGCATCCGATGGCGATATTCGCGACCTCGACACCGTGGAAGTCGGCGAGGGCTGCTCGAAGTTCGCCCGAGGAGTTGTCCGGATACCGGTTGATGAGTTCGGCCGCTTCCGCGATCGCTTTGGCGACACTCGGCAGAGGCCCGGCAGTGGACTCGTTGCTGGCGAGTTTCACCGCACCCGGGTTGCTGCGACCTGGAGCGTAGGCCGGGATGGACTCGAGGTCCGGACGAATACGAGCACTCACCCCATCACCCTAATTGTTCGCCGCACCGGGCCGTTCCCGCGGCCGTCCGACGGGCGCTCCCGCCGATCCGGCACTTCGGAACCGTCTGGGCGGTATGTCGGAATTTTTCCGGGAAATGGGTACTTACGTGCAACTTCTCCCGAATGTGATGCCCGCGAATTACCCTGGTTTCATGTCGGGCATCTATCGAGACGAGGCACCATTGCGCGACAACGGGCAGGTTGTGGATGGCACTCGGCCACAGGAGGCCGGGGGGCGAGTGCCGATCACGGTGATGGAGCCGGAGGGCAACGCCCGCGGCGGCATCGTCGTGCTCCATGAATCCCGCGAGTTTGCCAATGTATTGCTGGATATGATGAAGTCGCTGTCCGGCGAGGGTTGGATCATGGTGGCGCCCAATTTGTTCCACCGGTTCGACCGTCCGGAGGCGAACGTCGGCGCCGCATCCGGAGGGCTCGACGGGGTCGCGCCGGGGACGCGGGCTGTCGACGGGGGACCCGCCGGGGCGACGGCCACCGCCGTACCGGAGCAGGTGTTCGGCGCGGACCTGTTCGCCGACTTCGACGCCTGTTTCGACTGGCTGGTCGGCCGGGGTGTCTTCGCCGACACCATCGGCGTACTCGGTTTCGACAACGCCGGCACCGCGGCCCTGCTGGTGGCGACGAACCGGCCCATCGGTGCCGCCGTGAGTGTCGCCGCGCCCGGCATCGTCGAGCCGCTCACCTCGGAGGCGACGGCACTCGTGCACGCCGCGCCCCGATTGCAGGCCCCGTGGCTCGGCCTGTACGGCGACGACGATCCCGCCACCCCGTCCGACCAGGTCGAGCGACTCCGGGACGCGGCGGCCCGGGCCATGGTCGCCACCCTGGTGGTCAACTACCCGGGGCTGCACCATCGGCCGGACCACCCCGGCTTCGAGATGAGCGACTTCGAGCAGCTCGCCGAGGAAGAGAAGCGAATGCTGATCGACGCGCAGACCCGGATCTTCGACTGGTTCGACAGTCACCTGCGCTGACCAGCCGTTTTGCGTACTGGCGGGTTGCTCTGTACTCTTGCCTCTCGGCGGTTCGAAAGGACCGGCGCCCTCGAAAGAAGGCTCCAGGAGGCGTGCCAGAGCGGCCGAATGGGACTCACTGCTAATGAGTTGTCCCTTCACGGGGACCGGAGGTTCAAATCCTCTCGCCTCCGCCACGCCCGGGTAACCGGGCACACAACTGAACACGGTAAGACCCTGCGCCCGTAGCTCAACGGATAGAGCATCTGACTACGGATCAGAAGGTTGGGAGTTCGAGTCTCTCCGGGCGCGCAGAAAAGAGCCCCCGAGCTGCATCAGCAGATCGGGGGCTCTTTCCTTCCAAGATCATCGAGGTGAAATCCCTCACTTTCCCCTTATATTCGAATCCGTACTTTCCTTCGCGTACCGGTCGAGGACCTCGCGAACATCCGGACCGTGCGTGCGCCGTTCGACGTAGTGGTGCTCGGTCGTCGCGAGCTGAGCGTGGGACAGCTGGGCTTGTGCCTGCTCGACTCCGAGGCCGTCGCGGATCACCGTTCCCACGGTTCGCCGCAGCGAATACGGAGTGACCCACTTCAGGTCATCGGGCAGTGCAGCACGCAGAGACCGCCGAAGGTTGTTCAGGCTCATCCACTCGCCGTCGCGATTCGGAAAGACCGGCTTGTCCGCGAGAGTCTCCAACGATTCGAGATCCTTGCTCGCTTCACCGAGCAGCTGAGCCAGCGCTTCGACAGCCAGCGATGGCAATACGACCGTGTGATCGGGCGCATCGCCCTTCCGAGAATCCTGCCGACGCAACGACTGACCTTTGACCTTGCCGTGATCGATCACCGTGCCCGCGACCGTCATGACTGGCGGATCGGACAGCAGATCGACATCCGACCAACGAAGCCCGAGCACCTCATTCGGCCGGCACCCGGTCGAGCCCATCACATCGACGAACGGAGGCAACAGACGTCCTGGTCGTGGACCGGAAACGTGTTCACGTTGGGTGTACGCGACCACCGCCGCGCGAACCCTCGCGAACTCGTCCACGGTCAAGGCACGCACCGGCGTCTTCTTCCTCGTATTACGCGATGTCTCTCGGAGCGGATTGACCGCCAGCACGTCATGCCGGACAGCCATCGCGAACATGCCGGTGAGTGCCACCCGGAGAAACTTGGCCTGACTCATCGCCGACTCAGCCACGATCCCGAGGTGGCTTTCAGCGCGACTGGTCGGGAATTCTCGGACCCGCAGTTCACCGATCTGCTTGGCGCCGTGCTTGTCCCATGCACGCTGGTATTTGTCGACGCTTTGGCGCTTCAGCCCGGCTTTCTCCTTGCTCGCGATCCACAACGCGAACAGCTCGGCGAGCGTCGTACGCTCCGTTATCACCGTGCTCGCAGAGGGCGAGGTTCGGGTTTTCAAGTGCCGCTGGAGATTGCGCCGGGCATCTTCTTCGCTTCGCCCACTGCGCTCGACCTGGCGGCGCTTCCCGTCCTGATCGCGAACGTAGGTGCTCGCGGTGAACTTCTCCGGCCCGGCCTGAGTGACGGAGATCTTGCCCCACTCGCCGGGGGCCATCCGCTGTCTGGGCATGACGCTATGCCGCCTGGTCCAGAGCGTCGATGTAGTCGGCCACCGCCTGTTCGCTGACAAACCGGCGCCGCCCGACTTTCACCGAGCGCAGCTCACCGGAGCCGATCAGTTCGTAGTACTTGCTGTGCCCGATCGGGATGAGCTTGCGAACTTCCGCCTCATTCAGAAGCTTGGACATGAAACCCCTCCTATGCTGCGTTGTGGATTGCCGAAACTTGTTGTGTGCCTGGTGGTCCCGCTGCCAGGCGAGCGTTTTCGTATTGAGCGCGCCATTTGATCCGTTGAGCGATCGAGGCCATGACCAGGTGCTCGCGAGGTGGCACGTTCCTGTCTCCCGGCTCGACCGGTTTGACGATCAGCCGGGACGTATCCGGTTTCTGAATGCCGACCTGGGCGAGAAGTTGCCGAACAAACTCGGCGCGGTCGGCCTTGTGATCCGGGAGGGTCTTTCCGGTCCAGCGGCGCGAGACCAGGACACGACGACCGCGCAGGCCGAGGGTGTCTCGGCGGTGGGCTTTGCCCTTGCAACGGCCCGGCTGGGTCTTGTCGGTGGCCCCCTTCGGATTGATGCCGTAGCGCAGCCAGACACCGCAGTTCGGTGAGCACGGTGTCTTGCACAGTTCCGCGTGGAGCCGGTCGTAGTGGTCGGCGGCGCGAGCGGTCTGGGGCTCGATCACTTCAGCGATGGATTTGGTGAGGTATTTGGTCAGGTAACCGACGTGCCGGGATGCTTCCTCACTGCCCCCGAGTACGCCCTTGATGTCTTTCGGGTCGATCTGTTTGCCGAAGGTCACCACGTGGGCGGGTTCGAAGTTGTCGACCGTATCGAGCACGTCCATGGCTTCGTCCCACGTCGGTAGGGGCTCGGCGGTGTCGGGGTCGACGAATCGGCCGGCGGTGTAGTCCCAGACCGGCATGTGCCCATCGGTGTACTGCTCGTTGTCGGGGTCGAAGTGCGGCCACCACACCTGGTGGTAGGTCGCGGCCGCGATCTGCAGAATCAACGCCCTGGGGTCGGTGCCGCGCACAGCCATGTGAATATGTGGTGCTCCGCGCTTCTGTGGCTCTACCGTGGCGAAGTACTGAATGTCGCGGCCGGTCGCGCGGCGGTAGTTCTGTACGAACCGGTCGAACAGCGCCGGGAAGAACACGATGTCCCGGGCGGCGCGTCGGTAGTCGTAGCTATCGGGGTCAGCGGCCGATCCGTCCGAGCACGGTTTGCCGTCCGCGTTGGTTGCACCGTCGCGGTTGATCTTGCCGTAGGAGTCCAGCGTGAGAGTGATGAACATTGAGGGCCGGTACTTGCCCGCGTATTGACGGCCGATCGTGGCCTTGTCGATCTTCTTGCGTGGCAGATCAGGGACGTCCTGGCGGCGTCGGGTGGACCGTTTGCGCTCCGATTTCGGCTCGGGATCCAGCGCCGGAAGACGCCCGCGCACACCGGTTTCGCGCAGATCCGCATCCACGTCCGAGACCACTTCACGGATGCCGTCCATCATGTCCTGATCGCCGGACGCCTTGGCTTCCTGGTAGTTGGTCATCAGGCTTGCGCGAGTCTCGACCAGCTCCAACTGGTGTTGGGTGGGGTCGCGTTTGATGTCGACGGGTTCGGTTTCGATGTGCCAGCCTTCGTGGGCCTGCTGCATCCGAAGGGAGCGAGCCTTGGCCGCGCACGAGGGGCACACACTTTCCAGCGTCGATTTGCAGGGGGCACCAACGTATTTCGTATCCCCGGTATCGCGGTCATAGGTGTACATCGGAATCGGGCGCCGGCACTCGCCGTATTTGTCGGCGGCGGCCTGGGCGATCTCGTGCAGGTTCGGAATTGAGCGGCGATCGGCGGCGGTGTCCCGGACAGGGCCGAGGGAGGCCGGATCGGTGTCAGGCTGTTGGTCTGTCATGGTCTGGCCTCCCTCGAGGTTGGTGGGTTTCACGCGGCGTTTCCGCCTTCCTGACGGGGCAGCCCGCCCAGTCCGCCGGGGATGTGTGCGAATGGGGCAGAAATCGGCTTAGCGAGCGAATCAGCGCGCCGGAAAGCCAGTTCCACGCGAGCCGGGCCGGTGATGCTGACGCGGCATTCCTGCGCCCCGAACGCATGCGCCAGATGGCTTGCGCGGTTGGCCCAGTCGTCGGGGCACTGACCGGGCAGCATCGCGACTCGCACGGTGTCGATGGCCGTCCCGATGTCGATGCCCAGCAGCCGCGGAATCTTCACCGCTGCGCCGAGGTCGTCACGGGCCGACAGGCTGCAATCGTCCAGCCGTGCTGACCACTGCCGCCGATACCGGAACCAGGACAGAAACCGCGACCGGGCACGGCGAGTGATCCAGCGGGAAAACGATTCCGGAGCCTTCACCCGCCACAGGGCCAGCGCAGCGACCGAGGCCATTGTCATGCCGAGGGCCGGGAGCCAGCCGTAGAACCAGAAAAGGCCGGCCACCGCAGCGATCGGCAGCGACACCATCGGGAACAGCAGCGCCCACCAGGCCGCTAGGAACACCGCGATCACCGCCCAGCCGATCAGGGCGAGAAACAGGGTCGCGAGGTCCTCTACCGGGTCGCGGCGGGTCCGGACCGTGGTGGTGGTTTTGGTCGTGGTGCTCACTGCTTCACCTCGGATTCGTCGAACAGCCCCAGCTCACTGGGGCGCTGCCTGCGCGGGAGGTCTTTGACCTTGCGGCGTTTGGTCTTTCGCACCTGATCGGCTGCCGCTTGCACGATCGGATTCACTTGTGGTGCTTCATGTTTGGTGTTCATGCGGCCCAGTCCCCTCCGTCGGGGTCGTAGCCGTGGCCGAATACCTCTCCGGTTTCGGCGAGGATGTTCACCGCGATGCCGATGGGGTCGAGTCCGCGGGCTTCGAGCTGGCAGCGGCGACGGCTGTGCAGGTCGATGACGTCGGCGTATTCACTGGTGCGCTTGCTCATTTCGGGTTCTCCTGTTCATCGGGGGCGCCACAGCGGTCGCAGCGGCGAAGGGTGTTCGTGGAGGGGAAGCGGTGGCCGCGCAGGTCGCATTCGGCGGTGATGGCGCAGCCGTCGCAGGTGATGCGGTCCCCGTCGTAGAGCCAGCCGTTACGACCGGCGGCGAGGTAGTAGGCGGCGTGATGGGTGGAGGTGAAGCAGACCGCGTGCCCACCTGCGTCGGTATAGAGGTCGCCGCAGCTGTCGCAGTAGATGACCACGTGGTTTTCGGTGACCATGCCGCGTTTCATGCCGCCACCGGACCCGTGTAGCCGTCACCGGGGATGTCGTCGCCCAGGTCGTCGGGGTCGAAATCGCTGTAATCGGCGGCCGGGGCGAAATCGGTTGCCGGGGAATACATGTCCACGATCGCGTCGGCTTGCTCGTCGGAGATCCAGAACGCACGCACACGCACGAACTCCGTGGTGCCGTCTTCGCCGACATAGCCGACACCGGGCGTGGTTTCGGGGATCTTGTCGCACAACGCGCCCCGGTCCCGCGCTCCTTGCCCGTGCACCATCGCGGTCTGTGTCGGTTCGTCCAGGCGCAGGCCGATGCGGACCGGGAACAGTTGCCGGTTGGGCATCGTCTCCTTGGACGGGTCCTGCAAGGCCGCGATCACCGAGACACCAGCGGCACGGCCCTTGGACTGCAACATGCCCGTCAGACGCCGGAACTCGTTTTGCTCGTCACGGTCGGCATACGAGGACAGCGACGCGGCCTCATCGATGACGATCACGATCAGTGGTTCATCCGGCGAGGGGACCAGCTTGCGGACCCCTGCGGCGCGCATGCGGGCCAGGCGCTCGTCCATCTCGGTCACGGCCTCGCGCAGCATGGCGAGGATGGTGGAGGCGTCGACAGCGAAGCGGACGAACAGCCGGTTTTCACCGCGCCCGAACTCCACACCGCCTTTCGGGTCGGCCATCCACACATCCACGAACCCGGCTTTGATCGCCGGACCGAGGCCGGCCAGGATCGACCACAACACCGAGCCCTTACCCGAGCCGGTGGCACCGGCAAGAAGGATGTGCGAGTACAGGATTCGCAGCAGCCACGGCGTCCCGTCTTCCCGCACACCTACCGGCACCGCTTCCAGGTCGACACCGGCAGCCACCGTGGTGGGGTCGGTGGTGACCGATTCGGCCAGGGTGTCGTGAACGCGGAGTTCCAGCCGCACCCAGCCCGGAGCAGGCGAGGACGCGGTGACCTGCTGCACTCCGACGTGGTCAGCGATGCGGGAGCGGGTGTCGTCGTTGGTCCAGTCGGCCAGGGTTTGCCCACCGCGCATCAGCACGTCGACGGTCAGGCCGTGGCGGGAGTAGTCCCACCACTCGACGCGCGGGAACCCGGTCTCGGCCGAGCCGAGCTTGAGCAGGGAAAACATCAGTTGTGCGTGTGCCGTGGAGGCGAACGACACGATTGCCGGGCGAAGAATCTCCGGTGCCTCGGCCAGTTCGCGTTCCAGGCTCACGGCGGTCGTGGTGGTGGGGCGGCGGCCCCACGGCAAGATGTGTGCCGCGAACACCAGCGCCCCTATCGCCGACGCCGCGACCGGAACCATGTCGACGACGGTCATTGCCAGGGCTCCTTCGAGTTGTCGAGGCCGCACAGCAGCTGACAGCCCTGCACATCGGCCGGAGGCAAGCCCGGCTCGTGGCAGAACATGGTGCAGCCGGAATCCGGAGCGACGAGGGAGGGTTCGTCGTCGCACAACATCACGCAGCCCGGTTTGCCGGTGGCGTGTTCGACAGCGGCCGGAGCCACCTCGTGGCGCGGACCGAACGCCAAGAAGCCGGCCACACCGAGGGCTGCGGCGGTGACGGCGAGGGTGGTAGCACCCACGGTCACAGCGCCAGTGGTTTCCATGACAGATCAGCTCCCGATCGGGACGGACACCGGCAGCAACGGCTGCGCGGGTCGAGAAACAGGAATCGGTTGCGCCACAGCCACCGCAGGCACAGAAGGCACCATCGGGGCAGGCGCGGCAGGTTCGGGCTCCACAGTTTCGCGGTCGTCTTCGGCAGCGGCGGGAGCATCCTGTTCGAACTCGGCCACCGCAGCGGCGGGAGCCGAATCATGTTGGGCGGCACGGAACAGCACTGCCAGGCCGTGGGTGTCCACGAGCAGCGATATCGGGGCGATGGCCGCGACGATCGCGCACAGCCACGCGGGTAGCTCTTTGCCGGCGGCTACGGCGTGGATGCTGTTGCCCGCCACCGACACCAGCGCCCCGACCACCAGAACCCAGGTGAAGAACCTTCGTTCGGCGGATTTGGCCAGGACCAAAGCGCCGGCGGTGGCCTGAACGATGGTGCCGTCGATGATCAGTGGGAACAGCCACGCATCCGACGCCGGAATATGCGCCAGTTTGGCCAGATCCCGCAGCGTGGCGAACGACAGCCGGAACGCGGCAGCGCCGACGCCCACGATCACCAGGACCGCGAACACCCGCGCCGCACGCATTCCCCGCTCAGGCGTGAACATCAGGCAGCCTTCTCCGCTGCCAGCCCGCTCCGCCACCGTCGTGCTATCAGGATCTGCGGCAGCTGCCTCAGCGATGGGTGCGGCTCCTCGAGCGACAGATACAGCCGCGCATACCCGATGGCCTCTCGTGGTTCATCTCCACGCTCACCGAGGCCCGGATCGGCCCCGATGGCGGTTGTCGCGCGCCGGGCCGTACTCGGCCTCGGTGCCATCGAACTTGCTGATGTGTGCGCTGATGAACGGACACGGCGATTCACGCAGCCTTCGCGTCGCCACGCGCCGGACGGTCGCACCCCGGATCGGCCGCGGGGACTTTGGCGCCGGAGTTGTCGCCCGCGATGCCGGTAGCCCGCACCGTCCAGCCCAGGGTCTTGACTCGCCCTGACCGGTGACCTTCGGTTGAAGGGTCACGTTCTCGCGCACGATCGAGCGCATGCCGGGCAGCACCTCCGGAGTCGAGGGCACCGGAGCCACGTCGGCCAGGAAGATCCCCTGAATGCTCGACTTCTTCGGGTTGTCTCGGCGGGTTGGTGGCGGTGGCCCTTCCCACCTGCCGCAGACCCGTCCACCGGTCGACCTTCTGACGAGCCGGAGCGTTGCGGTTCTGGTTGTACTCGGTGTCCGGCTCGATCTCCGCGACCCAGGACGAGGCCCTTCTCGAAGGCTTCGTTGAACGCGACGTTGAAAAGCAGATCTTTGAGCGCCCATGACTGAATCTCCTTTGCGTCTGGGTTCATTCGAATCTCGCCTCACTCGGTAGCGGCGCTGGATTCATCGTATACGTAGTTGCGTATACGCACAAGGAATTTGGTATAGAAGGCGAGAAAGGTCAAACCTCGCTGGTCAGCGCGGCGAAAACTGTCTTGTCCGTATACGTATCTTCGTATACGCTGAGCGATGTAAGACGCTATCGCCGACCGGTCGAGAGCTTGCTGCGACGCTCGACACGCGCGCATCACGGACCAAGAAGGTCCGTGCGCAATGAGGTTCCGCCCTACGGCCCTCTCGCCGTGGCATCGACCCCGATGTCCCCGTCGCCGCCAGACTGGCTCGTGCCAGGTCCAGCGCCTGGCGAGGCTCTGGGCTATGCCGCCTCATTTGCCGGCGAGTTCGTTGTGCCGTTGCCCTGCTCAGGTCCGCGCGGCCGACGTCGATGCGGTGATCGTCCCTACGGCAAGCCACCTGGCCCCGCTAACCCTGACAACCTAAGGGCTTCAGCCGATGTCGAAGCCGACCTACTCGAACCTGTGTTCGCTCGATAGGCGATGCCGCAGGACGTGGACGGCGGGGGTGAACGCGTTGGGACACCCTCGGACTGCTTTCGTGGTCCAGCTCTGACGGCTGTGGGTGTATTGCGCGTTGCGTACTGGCCGGAGCGCCGTCCCTCCGATCGTTCGGCCGATGGGCTGAATGGAGGGTTAGTCGCTACGGGCAACCGGATTCGAATACCTGGAAATTTCGCGCGATACCCAGTGCGATACGGTTTAACGATACGAAGTGCGCTATACTAGTCCCCCGTCCTACGCGCTAGTGATTTCGAATGAAGGGAATGACCTCATGGCGGAACCTGCCTACGTCTCCATCGCTGGGCGAATATGCTCGCCGAATTCGCGGCGGAGAATTGCCGCCCGGAACTCAACTGCCGAGCTATTCGGAAATCGCGGCGCGCAACAATGTCTCCGACATCGTGGTTCGGAAGGCACTCGAGCTCCTTCAGAGCCAAGGGCTCGTCCGGTCTGTGCGCAGGCGCGGAGTGTTCGTATCGGATCGGCCGACCTGATCCGGATCTCGCCCGAACGTCAGATGGAGGACCCGGAAGTGACGTTCGCGAACGAGTCCGACAGCACGTGTTCAGATCGACCGGGCAACGGAGAAGGTGTCGGCACAGAAGCATTGCCGATGCCCTTGGCGTAGCAGTCGGCGAAGAGATCACCCACGTCGTCACCCGCGCCAGCGAAGATGGCCCGGCCGATTTCCGTGTCTGACAGCTAACCAGCCCGTCGACGTAGCGGACACGTCCGACGCTGCCACCCATGAGGAAACGGTGGCGGGACAGCATCCCGGTGCCGTCACACGCGGAGAGGTTGAAGACCACCCCCGGCGACTCGTGAAGACCGGTCCACCAGCGCTACATCACCGCGACAGGACGAGTAATTATGGTCTCGGATGTGTCCTACCCGAGGATCGCTATACGCATTTGTTTTCCGCATGAACCTGAAACCGGAAACTTGAAGCGGCTACCGAGAAATAAAGCTCTGCGCGGCCGCGGTCATCCGACTATGGATGACCGGCGGCTCTTTTATTGACGACCCAGCCCTGAGCCCGATCGGCGAGATTCCCACCAAGAGATGAATCCCGAATCCTCTGATTCGATCTTCCATCGCGAGTCCAGCGCATCGAAAAAGGCTTCATCGCCGGTCTTTCCGCCTTTCGGCTCACCGATGTAGACCAACCGGCGACCGCCGTTCGCCTCGAAGGCCGCCAGTGCATCCGGACGCCATCGTGTTGCCCCATCCAGGCGGCCAACACAGAAACAGGACCTCATCGGCACTGCCACCCGACCGCGCAGCGAACTGCCCCCGAGATCAACCACGATCAGCAGACGTCCGCTTGGCCTTCGGCCTGAGTGAACGACGGATTTTCGGACCGGTCCGGCAGGTTCCGGAGGTCTACGCCGCACACTCCAGACCATGCGCTCGCCAACTGCGCAAGCCCAGGTAACCGGGCGGCCAGCTCCGAGCTCGACTACCGAACGCCATTGCAGAATTGATGCATCCACGCCACGGTCTCCGGCGACGGAATCGCGTAGGCATAGGCGGCCTGCAAGATGGTCTGCGCGAATCCCAGTCGCGCGCTTCCTCGAGGCCTGCCACCGTCCACCACCGGCGCCCCTGACGTTCGGACACCGATGGCCCGACGATGTCCCAGTATGGGTTCGCGCTGATCGAGGGCCCGCCTGTCATGTAATGCACGAGCCGCAAATCGAACGCTGCGTCGGCCCGGTCGTCCCCCGTCCCGGCAGCATCGGCGCGGTATCGAGGTACTCCGCCACCTTCGGATACTCGGCCCGAAGACGCTGTTCGTCCCCTAACAACCCGCCAGTTCTTCACGACGGTCCGCCGTCAGCGCAAGCTCAGCCATGCTCCAAGTCTGTCCGCGGACAGACCTTCTCGGCGAGCAAATGCACTCACCTGCATAGGTCGTTGCCGAATTTGGCTATAGAGATCAAGGGCGGCGCTGGCGCGCGCCCGAGCGGCGCCGCCACGCGGCAGCCCGCGCAACCGCTCGCTGAAAGGACGCCGCTCGCGGCGCGTCGGGCGCGTCGGCGCCGCTCTGGCGACGTGGTAGAACGCCGACTTCCCCTTCTGGCCACTTATGCAACGACGTGGCAGTGCTGGGCGCGACGTCTGCCAGTACCACGGCCGGGCCTCCCGCAGCCGAGGCGACCGAATCGGCCGGCCACCAGCTCAGTCGACCGGCTGTGGTCGCCCTCGGTAGCCGGATACTCCCAGGAAGCTCACCAGGATCTCGGTGCCGGTGCCGACGCAGTTCGGATTCCACACCAGTACGTTCCCGGCGCCCACCGATCCTTCCGCATTGCTATGGACGATCTGCCGAAGGCATACCACCGGCGCAGGGCACTCCAAAGGGCGCTACGCGTCACTTCGTGATGGGCTTCGCCCACCCTTTTCCGCACCCCACACCGGTGGTCTGGACAAGCCCAGATTCGACCACAGCAACGAGGAAGACTCCCGATGAGGCACAACCAATTAACGTCTGCGGAATCCGCGGTTTGCGACGTCCCTCGCCCACCGAAATCCACCCGAAGCCCCGGTTCGGACGGACCACCTACGCTGCCACCCGCACCACGCGCAGGACCTCACCAACCAGGCCGCGCCGACGCATACTATCCCGCAGCCGCCCTACCAAGTGACCCCGGAGGGGGCCATCGGCCCTTCCCACGCCTTCGGCCACCGGCAGCGCCGCGTAGCGAGTCCGCCAACGACGACGATCCGGCCGATCCGCCGGTGCTGGTCACGACCGGGACCTCCGGTCACCCGGTGCGGACGGGTCCCTTCCGTCCGCACCGGGTTTCCGCCAGCAGTTTACGTTGGGTCGCTGCCGAATTCGCCTTATATCTGTAGATAGAAGCAAGTCAGGTTCGGCTACGCGGCCGGTCCGGTATCGCCGTTGGGCCGGACTTCAAACCCAGTACGCCCGTATTCCTTGCCGTCGCTATCCGTGACTCGCCAGCTGTACCGTCCCGGTGACAGCGGTATTACCGGCGTACATTGAACGCAAGCATCCTGCGTTCAGACGGTTCGTCGGCGGTGGCTCTATGTATTGCCCGCAGTGGTTCAGCTGATCTGCCGAAGGTGGCCGGCTCGTCGTTCGCATCGATCAGCTCCGCAACCAATATGAACGTGTGAGCAGTTCGTCTGCTGTGTCCGGATCGTCACGATTGACTACTGACATCGGGGGTGTCGGGTGACGGCACACGACCATTCCAAACCGAGGATGGACTTTGCCACTGGATCCCGCTGGCGGAATCCGCAGTGATCACCGTAATCTTCACGTACCCGCCCAACAGCGTCGGAGATCAGGGGGAGGATGCATGAATGATGCATGAACGACATGGCGATCGAGAATATCGCGCGACGGCGGTGGGAAACGCGATATCGATGCGTGTCTAGGGCACTGACGCCCAGTCGACAGGGCTTTGCCGCGGCAGGTGGTAGTGATCGCCCCTCACCCAGCATCGCGTTTAGCACTGACTGAATGTCGGAGAGTTGCTTTTTCAAACCCGGAGCGCCAACAGTCTCTGGAGGGGCTTCCGCCGCTGCACCCGTTCCGTTGCCCTTCGGATCCACCCACTCGACGTGGTGAGTGACCCGCGCCCCGATGGCGTGCGCATACCGCCGAATCGTTGACAGATGCGGATCTGCCGTCAGCTTCTCGAAGTTTGTGACGACGGACCGATGGCGGCCCATCCTGTCTGCCACCTCCGCGCCTGACATCTTGGCCACAGACTTGCGGATGTGCACCAGTGCTTCAAGCATGTCGTGGTCTGCCTCGACCAAGTCGCGGGCGAGCGCCTCCTCGGGGTCCGACGTATCGATCCCCAAAGCCCTCTCGAGATCGTCGAACGTGCTCATATGTTGAGGTTAACCGCAACATCACGTTCTGTCAGCATATCGGGAGGCAAGCCACACCTTGAATCGGCAGTGGGAGGTCTCTATCTGGCCGGTTTGCAGCTCACCCCACCCTTCCGGATCAAACTCACTGTCCGGCTTACGCCCAGCTCCGAGCCAGACCAAATACGTATGGTCAGGATGTTTGGGTACGCCGGTGTAGACCCGGTAGTGCCATCCCCCGAGGTTGCCGGGACGCGGATGCTTCAACTCCACGACCACGTCTCCAGACCGAACCTCTTGGAACTCCTGCTGACGTACAGAACCGGTGTGAGCGCGTTTCATCAGGCTGACGATTTCCTGGCGCAGCAGCATCTTGTCGGAATCACCTAGGGGGACCGTGCCGTCCGGATTCGGTTCGGACGGTGCGAGCACAGTGATGCGCTGCAACTCGTCGGTGAACGCTTTCGTCCAGTCTGCGTCAGGGCGATCGCCGTACGGCCAAGATCCGTCACCCTCAATCTCCATCGACACCGTCGACCCTCCTGCGGCTACCGGCCGGAAGTGGCGAACGGCCGCTGAACACTTATTATCAGACACCTCCGACATCCAGCCCGGAATAAACGGTGATCGCCCTGGTCGACTTCGGCGTCGAACCATCGGGCAGACAGGAGCCGACGAGTGGCCCAGCCTCCTCATGGCTCGATTGTCTGACTTCGCCACGGCCGAGTAAATGGCGCTTCGCGTCACTGCGTGATGCCTTCGGCCCCATTGACTAGGCCGCCACTCAGTACAGAGCGGCCAGTATGAGGAAGCAGGGCAAGGGAAGTCACCGGGGATGCGAAGTTCAGCCCCGGTGAGGCAGGACATTGATGTCACCACGATGTCACAACTCACTCGGATCTCCCGGACTCTGGCGGACGCAACCCAACGCTCGGGATACATCCAAACCCAAGGTCAAACCCGGGAAAATGCTCCGGGGCTGCCTCCGGAGCAGGAGACCAGATCTCAGCCCAGCGGTATCGGTACGCAGTGAGTACGCAACGCTGCGCAGCGGTGCCCTCTTCGCCCAACGTTGCCGCCCAAAATCCCTAGGTCATGCCTACCGAGCCAACACCAGCTCGCCACCGCAAATGCCGATCCGTCGCAGTTGGGATCGCTTCGGCGTGTCTCGCCTCGATGGTGTACTGCTTGTGACGGGAGATCTCGAGCCACCTATGGTGCTGCTGGTGGGTTTCGGTCGTGTGCCTGACCGGTGAGATGCAGCATCTTTCTCGGTTAGAGCTTCGGTCACGTGGCCGCCCCCCTTAGCGGTCTCGTCTACCGAGCGTCATTTACTGGTGTGCTTCCTTGCCTAACTCGCCCGCAAGGGCACATTCGTTGCTGGGGGGCCCCACGGGGCATTTTGAAAGAAGAAGTTACGGCCAGATGCCTGCGAAGAAGTTGCGCATTCCGCATCCTCCTGAGGTCGCTGCTCGCGTATTGTTCGATGTCGGACCGAACGTGCTGTGTGTGTCGAAACAAGAAGCCGGTGCAAATTCATCATATTGATGATAATCCAAGTAATAATGATTTCGGAAACCTTGCTGTCCTATGCTTCGATTGTCACCGTGAGACTCAGATTCAAGGCGGGTTTGACCGCAAGCTAGATTCTGATCAAGTAGCTCTGTATCGCCGGCATTGGCTTGAGCCGTGTGCGCGCGTATCGTTCGGGTTCGTTCCTATGCGGAAGGAAAGCCTGAAGAGCGGTCGATGAGTTGAAGCTGCGGGAAATACTTGCAAAGCTGGAAGGGAGTTGCTCGGGAACAAGAGGATTGGCTCGCGGTGGCGCGATTGTATAGCCAATCTGGCGATGAACATCTGAGGGATAAGTATGTCGAGCGGTGCACTAGAAAATGATCCAAGTCCATTTTATCAAGTTCTAATAAGGAACGTCCAGGGAATTGCGGAAAATGCTTCCCGAGGATGTTCAGGATCGGCAGTCGAGGAGGTTAGTGATATTGGAGCACTAAGGCTGGAGTGCTTGCGGAAGTAGGGCGTGTACAAAGATCCGCCGAGGTGCTCCTGGGGGGTATTCGGGAGGCGCTGATTGCCGATAACTATTTTACAGCTGGCATACTATATTAAGAATTTGTTGAGCAAATCTGGCCGATGACCTATTCATCCCTGGCGCTCAAAGATTTCATTCGCGTATGACGACCTGTGGTGGCAACTGCGTGTTTTTGAAGAGCTTGGATGGGAGGATGAGGCGAATGAATTGCTGCTGAAGAATGAGCATCGAATTGCAAATTCCGGAGATGCTGTATTTCAGATGAAGCTCGCATCTGCAAAGGGCGTACCGAGGCGTATCTCGCGAAGGTGGTTGAGATCGAGGCGAGGGGGCCGGCGGCCTGGGATACAGCTTCCCAAATTGACGAAGAAGCAGAGGATGGTAACGCTGAGGAATTCTAGACGCGGGTTCGAACGGCCGCCATCAACTTTGACGGCCGTTCGAAACGGAGTCATCAGCAGCCCCCGCCTGCGAAGTGGGCTGAGTGGACGGTGCGGCACGCTGGCACCGGGTGCATCTCCCCAGGGCACGCCTAGTGGGACGCAGAGAGTACGCAGCAGGGCTCACGAAGCCTGACATCTACCCACGGATGCCAACACGAAATACGCACGTAAACCGCGTCTTCGTCATCAGCTCTCGCACGCAAATAGCGCGATAGCTCTTCATCATCAACGTCGTGATCTACTGTCTCGCCAGGGCTACCGTGGGACCCAAAGCCCTGAGCGTCATTACGGTGTCACAGGGTGGGTGAGGCCCATCGGACTCGGACATGAACCGTCGTTACTTTGACCGCACAAACGTCTGCGTACATTGGCGTACCGACCCAGA
>NZ_JAJFZL010000005.1 GCF_020733635.1 Nocardia spumae
ACAATACGCGAGCAGCGACCTCAGGAGGATCGGAATGCGCAACTTCTTCGCAGGCATCTGGCCCGTAACTCCTTCTTTCAAAATGCCCCGTGGGGCCCGCCAACGAATGTGCCCTTGCGGGCGAGTTAGGCAAGGAAGCACACCAGTAAATGATCGCTCTGAGTACGAGACCGCTACGCCCGTGACCGAATCTCTACCGAGAAAGATCTGCATCTCACCGGTCAGGCCACGACCGAACCCACCAGCAGCACCATAGGTGCTCGAGATCTCCCGTCACAAGCAGTACACCGATCGAGGCGAGAACACGCCGAAGCGATCCCAACTGCGACGGATCGGCATTTGCGGTGGCGAGCTGGTGTTGGCTCGGTAGGCATGACCTAGGGATTTTGGGCGGCAACGTTGGGCGAAGAGGGCACCGCTGCGCAGCGTTGCGTACTCACTGCGTACCGATACCGCTGGGCTGAGATCTGGTCTCCTGCTCCGGAGGCAGCCCCGGAGCATTTTCCCGGGTTTGACCTTGGGTTTGGATGTATCCCGAGCGTTGGGTTGCGTCCGCCAGAGTCCGGGGAGATCCGAGTGAGTTGTGACATCGTGGTGACATCAATGTCCTGCCTCACCGGGGCTGAACTTCGCATCCCCGGTGACTTCCCTTGCCCTGCTTCCTCATACTGGCCGCTCTGTACTGGTGGCGGCCTAGTCAATGGGGCCGAAGGCATCACGCAGTGACGCGAAGCGCCATTTACCTCGGCCGTGGCGAAGTCAGACAATCGAGCCATGAGGAGGCTGGGCCACTCGTCGGCTCCTGTCTGCCCGATGGTGCGACCCCGAAGTCGACAGGGCGATCACCGTTTATTCCGGGCTGGATGTCGGAGGTGTCTGATAATAAGTGTTTCAGCGGCCGTTCGCCACTTCCGGCCGGTAGCCGCAGGAGGGTCGACGGTGTCGATGGAGATTGAGGGTGACGGATCTTGGCGTACGGCGATCGCCCTGACGCAGACTCTGGACGAAAGCGTTCACCGACGAGTTCAGCGCATCACTGTGCTCGCACCGTCCGAACCGAATCCGACGGCACGTCCCCCTAGGTGATTCCGACAAGATGCTGCGGCGCCAGGAAATCGTCAGCCTGATGAAACGCGCTCACACCGGTTCTGTACGTCAGCAGGAGTTCCAAGAGGTTCGGTCTGGAGACGTGGTCGTGGAGTTGAAGCATCCGCGTCCCGGCAACCTCGGGGGATGGCACTACCGGGTCTACACCGGCGTACCCAAACATCCTGACCATACGTATTTGGTCTGGCTCGGAGCTGGGCGTAAGCCGGACAGTGAGTTTGATCCGGAAGGGTGGGGTGAGCTGCAAACCGGCCAGATAGAGACCTCCCACTGCCGATTCAAGTGTGGCTTGCTCCCGATATGCTGACAAACGTGATGTTGCGGTTAACCTCAACATATGAGCACGTTCGACGATCTCGAGAGGGCTTTGGGGATCGATACGTCGGACCCGAGGAGGCGCTCGCCCGCGACTTGGTCGAGGCAGACCACGACATGCTTGAAGCACTGGTGCACATCCGCAAGTCTGTGGCCAAGATGTCAGGCGCGGAGGTGGCAGACAGGATGGGCCGCCTCAGGTCCGTCGACACAAATTCGAGACAGTGACGGAGAACGCATCTGTCCAACGAATTCGGCGGTATGCGCACGCATCGGGGCGGGGATACTCCCACGTCGAGTGGGTGGATCGAACGGGCGCCGGAAGGGTGCAGCGGCGGAAGCCCCTACAGAGACTGTTGGCGCTGCCGGGTTTGCAAAAGAACCTACGACTCAGAAGTGCAAACGCCGCTGTGGGTGATGGGCGATCACTACACTGCGTGCGGCCAAAGTCCTGGTCGACTGGGCGTCAGTGCATAGACAGCGCATCGATATCGCGTTCCACCCGCCGTCGCGCGATATTCTCGATCGCCATGTTCAGGTTCATGCATCAGTTCAAGCCTTCCACCCCCCTGAACTCCGACGCTGTTGGGGCGGGTACGTGAAGATTACGGTGATCACTGGGATTCGCCCAGCGGATCCAGTGGGCAAAGTCATGCCGCTCGGTTTGAATGGTCGTGGGTCGTCACGCGAAAGAAGTCCGTATTTCATGTGATCCGAAACCGGCAGCAGGACGAATGCTACGACGTTCAAATTGGATGCGGAGCTGACGGATGCGAACCGACGTGCTGACATGGAGATAGTGAAAAGCGGGCATAAAGATGCCACCGCCGGACGAGTCTGCAGCATGATGCTTGGTTCACTGTAGGCCGGGTATGACCTGTGGACGGTAAATTGGGAGTCAGGATAGCGACCGGAAGGGAATACGGGCGTACTGGGTTGAGTCGGCCACTGGCGCTCCCGGACCGGCCGCGTAGCCGAACCTGACTTGCTTCCTATCTACAGAAATAAGGCGAATTCGGCAGCGACCCAACGTAACTGCTGCGGAAACCCGGTGCGGACGGAAGGACGTCGTCCGCACCGGGTGACCGGTGTCCCGGTGTGACCAGCACCGGCGGATCGGCCGGAGTCGACGTCGTTGGCGACTCGCTACCGGCGGCGCTGCCGGTGGCCGAAGGCGGTGGGAAGGGGGCCGAAGCCCCCTCGGGGTCACTTGTAGGCGGCTGCGGGGATCGTATGCGTCGGCGGCGGCCTGGTTGGTGAGGTCCCTGCGCGTGGTGCGGGTGGCAGCGGTAGGTGGTCGCTCCGAACCGGGGCATCGGGTGGATTTCGGTGGCGAGGGCTCGCAACCGCGGATTCCGCAGACGTAAGTGGTGGTGCTCATCGGGAGGTCCTTCCTCGTCTGCTGTGGTCGATCTGGGCTTGTCCAGACCACCGGTGTGGGTGCGGAAAAGGGTGGGCGAATGCCCATCACGAAGTGACGCGTAGCGCCTTTGGAGTGCCCTGCGCCGGTGGTATGCCTTCGGCAGATCGTCCATAGCAATGCGGAAGGATCGGGGGCGCCGAACGTGCTGGTGTGGCAACCGAACTGCGTCGCACGGCACCGAGATCCTGTGAGCTTCCTGGGGATATCCGGCTACGAGGGCGACCACAAGCGGTTCGACTGAAGCTGGTGGCTGGCCGATTCGGTCCTCGGCTGCGGGAGGCCGGCCGGTTACGGCATGACGTCGCGCCCAGCACTGCCCGTCGTTGCATAAGTGGCCAGAACAGAAGGGAAGTCGGCGTTCTACCACGGTCGCCAGAGCGGCGCCGACGCGCCCGACGCGCCGCCGAGGCGGCGTTCCTTTCAGCGAGCGGTTTGCGCGGCGCCGCGTGGCGAGCGCCGACTCGGCGGCGCGCCAGCCGCCGCCCTTGATCCTCTCTAGCCAAATTCCGCCACGACCAATGCAGGTGAGTCGCATTTGCTCGCGAGAAGGTCAGTCGCGGGACAGACTTGGAGCATGGCTGAGCTTGCGCTGACGGCGGACCGTCGTGAAGAACTGGCCGGGGTTGTTAGGGGACGAACAGCGTCTTCGGGCCGAGTATCGAAGGTGGCGGAGTACCTCGATCCCGCGCCGATGCTGCGGAGGGACGGGGGACGACGGGCCGACGCAGCGTTCGATTTTGCGGCTCGTGCATTACATGACAGGCGGGCCTCGATCAGCGCGAAACCCATACTGGGACATCGCTCGGGCCTCGGTGTCCGAACGTCAGGGGGCGCCTGGGTGATGGTTGGACGGTGGACTGGTCTCGAGGCAAGCGCGCTGACTGGGATTCGACGCAGACCAATCATGCAGGACGCTCTGCCTACGCGATTCCGATCGCCGTAGAGACCGTGGCGTGGATGCAATCACTTCTAGCACTGGGCGTCGGTCGTCGAGCTCGGAGTTGGCCACGCGGTTTATGGGCTGCGCAGTAGGAAGAGCGCAGGTCTGGCTGTTGCGGCGTATGCTCGGAACCGCCGGGACCGGTCACGAAAATCGTCGTTCACTAAGGCCGAGGCCAAGCTGCGAACGTCTGGCTGAGCGTTGGTGATCATCGGGCAGAATTCGCTGCGCGGTCGGTACGGCAGTGCCGATGAGGTCCTGTTTCTGTGTTGGCCGCCTGGATGGGCAACACGATGGCGTCGGATGCACTGGCGGCCTTCGAGGCGACGGCGGTTCGCCGTGGTCTACATCGGTGAGCCGAAAGGCGGAAAGACCGGCGATGAAGCCTTTTTCGATGCGCTGGACTCGCGATGGAAGATCGAATCAGAGGATTCGGGATTCATCTCTTGGTGGAATCTCGCCGATCGGGCTCAGGGCTGGGTCCGTCAATAAAAGAGCCGCCGGTCATCCATAGTCGGATGACCGGCGGCCGCGCAGAGCTTTATTTCTCGGTAGCCGCTTCAAGTTCCGGTTTCAGGTTCATGCGGAAAAAAATGCGTAATAGCGATCCCTCGGGTAGGACACATCCGAGACCATAATTACTCGTCCTGTCGCGGTGATGTAGCGCTGGTGGACGGTCTTCACGAGGTCGCCGGGGGTGGTCTTCAACCACTCGCGTGTGACGGCACCGGGATGCTGTCCGCCACCGTTTCCTCAAGGGTGGCAGCGTCGGACGTGTCCGCTACGTCGACGGGTGGTAGCTGTCAGACACGGAAATCGGCCGGCCATCTTCGCTGGCGCGGGTGACGACGTGGGTGATCTCTTCGCCGACTGCTACGCCAAGGGCATCGGCCAATGCTTCTGTGGCCGACACCTTCTCCGTTGCCCGGTCGATCTGAACCGTGCTGTCGGACTCGTTCGCGAACGTCACTTCCGGGTCCTCCATCTGACGTTCGGGCGAGATCCGGATCAGGTTCGGCCGATCCGATACGAACACTCCGCGCCTGCGCACAGACCGGACGAGCCCTTGGCTCTGAAGGAGCTCGAGTGCCTTCCGAACCACGATGTCGGAGACATTGTTGCGCGCCGCGATTTCCGAATAGCTCGGCAGTTGAGTTCCGGGCGGCAATTCTCCGCCGCGAATTCGGCGAGCATATTCGCCAGCGATGGAGACGTAGGCAGGTTCCGCCATGTGGCTCATTCCCTTCAATTCGAAAATCACTAGCGCGTAGGACGGGGGACTAGTATAGCGCACTTCGTATACGTAAAACCGTATTCGCACTGGTATCGCGCGAAATATTCATGTATTCGAATCTGTATCCGAATCGACAACTCCAATTCAGAGCCCGCTTCGTCCGACGATCGGAGGGACGGCGCTCCGGCAGTACGCCACCAGCGCAATACACCACAGCCGACAGAGGCAGACACGAAAAGCAGTCCGAGGGTTTCGAACGCGTTCACCCCCGCCGTCCACTCTGCTGCATCGCCATCGAAGCGAACGACAGTCGAGGTAGGACGGCTTCGACATCGGGCTAAGCCAATGAGGTTGTCAGGGGTTAGCGGGTCCAGGTGGCTTTGCCGAAGGGACGATCACCGCATCGACGTCGGCCGCGCGGACCTGATCAGGCAACGGGCAGCAACGAACCGCCGGCCAAATGAGCGCATAGCCCAGATGCCTCGCCAGGCGCTGGACCTGGCGCACGATCCAGTCTGGCGCGACGGGTGACATCGGGGGGTCGATCCACGCGAGAGCCGTAGGCGGAACCTCATTGCGCACACCTTCTTGTCCCGTGATGCCGCGCGTGTTCGGATCGTCAGCAAGCTCTCGACCGGCGGCGATAGCGTCCTTACATCGCTCAGCGTATACGAAGATACGTATACGGACAAGACAGTTTCGCCGCGCTGACCAGCGAGTTTGACCTTTCTCGCCCTTCGTATACGCAAAATCCTTGTGCGCATACGCAACTACGTTACGATGAATCCATCGCCGCTACCGATGAGGCGAGATTCGAAAGAACCCAGACGCAAGGAGATTCAGTCATGGCGCTCAAAGATCTGCGTTTCAACGTCGCGTTCAACGAAGCCTTCGAGAAGGGCCTCGTCCTGGTCGGCGAGATCGAGCGGACACCGAGTACACCAGAACCGCAACGCTCCGGCTCGTCAGAAGGTCGACCCGTGACGGGTCTGCGGCAGTGGAAGGCCACCGCCACCAACCCGGCCGAGACGAACCCGAAGAAGTCGAGCATTCAGGTGATCTTCCTGGCCGACGTGGCTCCGGTGCCCTCGACTCCGGAGGTGCTGCCCGGCATGCGCTCGATCGTGCTCGAGAACGTGACCCTTCAGCCGAAGGTCACCGGTCAGGGCGAGTTCAAGACCCTGGGCTGGACGGTGCGGGCTACCGGCATCGCGGGCGACAACTCCGGCGCCAAAGTCCCCGCGGCCGATCCGGGTGCGACTCGTCCGGCGCGTGGCGACGCGAAGGCTGCGTGATCGCCGTGTCGTTCATCAGCGCACACATCAGCAAGTTCGATGGCACGAGGCCGAGTACTGCCCGGCGCGCGGACACCGCATCGGGGCCGATCCGGGCCTCGGGTGAGCGTGGAGATGAACCACGAGGCCATCGGGTATGCGCGGCTGTATCTGTCGATCGAGGATGCTCGCACCCTCGCTGAGCAGCTGCCGCAGATCCTGATGATGCACGACGTGGCGGAGCGGCTGGCAGCGGAGAAGGCTGCCTGATGTTCACGCCTGAGCGGGGAATGCGTGCGGCGCGGGTGTTCGCGGTCTGGTGATCGTGGGCGTCGGCGCTGCCGCTTTCCAGGCTGTCGTTCGCCACGGTGCGGGATCTGGCCAAACTGGCTCATAGTGCCGTGCGTCGGATGCGTGGCTGTTCCCATCTAGAATACATCGACGGCACCATCGGTTCAGGCCACCCCGCACGGCCAGCTATTGGTCTGGCCAAATCCGCCGAACGAAGGTTCATCACCTGTGTTCTGGTGGTCGGGGCGCTGGGTGTCGGTGGCTGGGCAACAGCCACCACGCCGTAGCCCGCCAGGCAAGAGACTACCCTGAGGGCTGTGCGCGATCGTCGCGGCCATCGCCCCGATATCGCTGCTCGTAGACACCCACGGCCTGCCAGTGCAGGTTCCGGTGCCGCCAAACATGAATCGGCTCCCGCCGCTGCGGTGGCCGAGTTCGAACATAGTGCTCCCGCCGCTTGCGAAGGTACGACCGCGAAACTGTGGAAGCCCAGAACCTGCCGCGGCCCTGCCCGTGATGGTGCCTTCTGTGCCTGCGGTGGCTGTGGCGCAACCGATTCCTGTTTCTCGACCCGCGCAGCGTTGCTGCCGGTGTCCGTCCCGATCGGGAGCTGATCTGTCATGGAAACCACTGGCGCTGTGACCGTGGGTGCTACCACCCTCGCCGTCACCGCCGCAGCCCTCGGTGTGGCCGGCTTCTTGGCGTTCGGTCCGCGCCACGAGGTGGCTCCGGCCGCTGTCGAACACGCCACCGGCAAACCGGGCTGCGTGATGTTGTGCGACGACGAACCCTCCCTCGTCGCTCCGGATTCCGGCTGCACCATGTTCTGCCACGAGCCGGGCTTGCCTCCGGCCGATGTGCAGGGCTGTCAGCTGCTGTGCGGCCTCGACAACTCGAAGGAGCCCTGGCAATGACCGTCGTCGACATGGTTCCGGTCGCGGCGTCGGCGATAGGGGCGCTGGTGTTCGCGGCACACATCTTGCCGTGGGGCCGCCGCCCCACCACCACGACCGCCGTGAGCCTGGAACGCGAACTGGCCGAGGCACCGGAGATTCTTCGCCCGGCAATCGTGTCGTTCGCCTCCACGGCACACGCACAACTGATGTTTTCCCTGCTCAAGCTCGGCTCGGCCGAGACCGGGTTCCCGCGCGTCGAGTGGTGGGACTACTCCCGCCACGGCCTGACCGTCGACGTGCTGATGCGCGGTGGGCAAACCCTGGCCGACTGGACCAACGACGACACCCGCTCCCGCATCGCTGACCACGTCGGAGTGCAGCAGGTCACCGCGTCCTCGCCTGCTCCGGGCTGGGTGCGGCTGGAACTCCGCGTTCACGACACCCTGGCCGAATCGGTCACCACCGACCCCACCACGGTGGCTGCCGGTGTCGACCTGGAAGCGGTGCCGGTAGGTGTGCGGGAAGACGGGACGCCGTGGCTGCTGCGAATCCTGTACTCGCACATCCTTCTTGCCGGTGCCACCGGCTCGGGTAAGGGCTCGGTGTTGTGGTCGATCCTGGCCGGCCTCGGTCCGGCGATCAAAGCCGGGTTCGTGGATGTGTGGATGGCCGACCCGAAAGGCGGTGTGGAGTTCGGGCGCGGTGAAAACCGGCTGTTCGTCCGCTTCGCTGTCGACGCCTCCACCATCCTCGCCATGCTGCGCGAGGCCGTGACCGAGATGGACGAGCGCCTGGCCCGCATGCGCGCCGCAGGGGTCCGCAAGCTGGTCCCCTCGCCGGATGAACCACTGATCGTGATCGTCATCGATGAGGCCGCGTCGCTGTCCTCGTATGCCGACCGTGACGAGCAAAACGAGTTCCGGCGTCTGACGGGCATGTTGCAGTCCAAGGGCCGTGCCGCGTGGTCTCGGTGATCGCGGCCTTGCAGGACCCGTCCAAGGAGACGATGCCCAACCGGCAACTGTTCCCGGTCCGCATCGGCCTGCGCCTGGACGAACCGACACAGACCGCGATGGTGCACGGGCAAGGAGCGCGGGACCGGGCGCGTTGTGCGACAAGATCCCCGAAACCACGCCCGGTGTCGGCTATGTCGGCGAAGACGGCACCACGGAGTTCGTGCGTGTGCGTGCGTTCTGGATCTCCGACGAGCAAGCCGACGCGATCGTGGACATGTATTCCCCGGCAACCGATTTCGCCCCGGCCGCCGATTACAGCGATTTCGACCCCGACGACCTGGGCGACGACATCCCCGGTGACGGCTACACGGGTCCGGTGGCGGCATGAAACGCGGCATGGTCACCGAAAACCACGTGGTCATCTACTGCGACAGCTGCGGCGACCTCTATACCGACGCAGGTGGGCACGCGGTCTGCTTCACCTCCACCCATCACGCCGCCTACTACCTCGCCGCCGGTCGTAACGGCTGGCTCTACGACGGGGACCGCATCACCTGCGACGGCTGCGCCATCACCGCCGAATGCGACCTGCGCGGCCACCGCTTCCCCTCCACGAACACCCTTCGCCGCTGCGACCGCTGTGGCGCCCCCGATGAACAGGAGAACCCGAAATGAGCAAGCGCACCAGTGAATACGCCGACGTCATCGACCTGCACAGCCGTCGCCGCTGCCAGCTCGAAGCCCGCGGACTCGACCCCATCGGCATCGCGGTGAACATCCTCGCCGAAACCGGAGAGGTATTCGGCCACGGCTACGACCCCGACGGAGGGGACTGGGCCGCATGAACACCAAACATGAAGCACCACAAGTGAATCCGATCGTGCAAGCGGCAGCCGATCAGGTGCGAAAGACCAAACGCCGCAAGGTCAAAGACCTCCCGCGCAGGCAGCGCCCCAGTGAGCTGGGGCTGTTCGACGAATCCGAGGTGAAGCAGTGAGCACCACGACCAAAACCACCACCACGGTCCGGACCCGCCGCGACCCGGTAGAGGACCTCGCGACCCTGTTTCTCGCCCTGATCGGCTGGGCGGTGATCGCGGTGTTCCTAGCGGCCTGGTGCGCTGCTGTTCCCGATGGTGTCGCTGCCGATCGCTGCGGTGGCCGGCCTTTTCTGGTTCTACGGCTGGCTCCCGGCCCTCGGCATGACAATGGCCTCGGTCGCTGCGCTGGCCCTGTGGCGGGTGAAGGCTCCGGAATCGTTTTCCCGCTGGATCACTCGCCGTGCCCGGTCGCGGTTTCTGTCCTGGTTCCGGTATCGGCGGCAGTGGTCAGCACGGCTGGACGATTGCAGCCTGTCGGCCCGTGACGACCTCGGCGCAGCGGTGAAGATTCCGCGGCTGCTGGGCATCGACATCGGGACGGCCATCGACACCGTGCGAGTCGCGATGCTGCCCGGTCAGTGCCCCGACGACTGGGCCAACCGCGCAAGCCATCTGGCGCATGCGTTCGGGGCGCAGGAATGCCGCGTCAGCATCACCGGCCCGGCTCGCGTGGAACTGGCTTTCCGGCGCGCTGATTCGCTCGCTAAGCCGATTTCTGCCCCATTCGCACACACATCCCCGGCGGACTGGGCGGGCTGCCCCGTCAGGAAGGCGGAAACGCCGCGTGAAACCCACCAACCTCGAGGGAGGCCAGACCATGACAGACCAACAGCCTGACACCGATCCGGCCTCCCTCGGCCCTGTCCGGGACACCGCCGCCGATCGCCGCTCAATTCCGAACCTGCACGAGATCGCCCAGGCCGCCGCCGACAAATACGGCGAGTGCCGGCGCCCGATTCCGATGTACACCTATGACCGCGATACCGGGGATACGAAATACGTTGGTGCCCCCTGCAAATCGACGCTGGAAAGTGTGTGCCCCTCGTGCGCGGCCAAGGCTCGCTCCCTTCGGATGCAGCAGGCCCACGAAGGCTGGCACATCGAAACCGAACCCGTCGACATCAAACGCGACCCCACCCAACACCAGTTGGAGCTGGTCGAGACTCGCGCAAGCCTGATGACCAACTACCAGGAAGCCAAGGCGTCCGGCGATCAGGACATGATGGACGGCATCCGTGAAGTGGTCTCGGACGTGGATGCGGATCTGCGCGAAACCGGTGTGCGCGGGCGTCTTCCGGCGCTGGATCCCGAGCCGAAATCGGAGCGCAAACGGTCCACCCGACGCCGCCAGGACGTCCCTGATCTGCCACGCAAGAAGATCGACAAGGCCACGATCGGCCGTCAATACGCGGGCAAGTACCGGCCCTCAATGTTCATCACTCTCACGCTGGACTCCTACGGCAAGATCAACCGCGACGGTGCAACCAACGCGGACGGCAAACCGTGCTCGGACGGATCGGCCGCTGACCCCGATAGCTACGACTACCGACGCGCCGCCCGGGACATCGTGTTCTTCCCGGCGCTGTTCGACCGGTTCGTACAGAACTACCGCCGCGCGACCGGCCGCGACATTCAGTACTTCGCCACGGTAGAGCCACAGAAGCGCGGAGCACCACATATTCACATGGCTGTGCGCGGCACCGACCCCAGGGCGTTGATTCTGCAGATCGCGGCCGCGACCTACCACCAGGTGTGGTGGCCGCACTTCGACCCCGACAACGAGCAGTACACCGATGGGCACATGCCGGTCTGGGACTACACCGCCGGCCGATTCGTCGACCCCGACACCGCCGAGCCCCTACCGACGTGGGACGAAGCCATGGACGTGCTCGATACGGTCGACAACTTCGAACCCGCCCACGTGGTGACCTTCGGCAAACAGATCGACCCGAAAGACATCAAGGGCGTACTCGGGGGCAGTGAGGAAGCATCCCGGCACGTCGGTTACCTGACCAAATACCTCACCAAATCCATCGCTGAAGTGATCGAGCCCCAGACCGCTCGCGCCGCCGACCACTACGACCGGCTCCACGCGGAACTGTGCAAGACACCGTGCTCACCGAACTGCGGTGTCTGGCTGCGCTACGGCATCAATCCGAAGGGGGCCACCGACAAGACCCAGCCGGGCCGTTGCAAGGGCAAAGCCCACCGCCGAGACACCCTCGGCCTGCGCGGTCGTCGTGTCCTGGTCTCGCGCCGCTGGACCGGAAAGACCCTCCCGGATCACAAGGCCGACCGCGCCGAGTTTGTTCGGCAACTTCTCGCCAGGTCGGCATTCAGAAACCGGATACGTCCGGCTGATCGTCAAACGGTCGAGCCGGGAGACAGGAACGTGCCACCTCGCGAGCACCTGGTCATGGCCTCGATCGCTAACGGATCAAATGGCGCGCTCAATACGAAAACGCTCGCCTGGCAGCGGGACACCAGGCACACAACAAGTTTCGGCAATCCACAACGCAGATAGGAGGGGTTTTCATGTCCAAGCTTCTGAATGAGGCGGAAGTTCGCAAGCTCATCCCGATCGGGCACAGCAACGTACTACGAACTGAGGCTCCGGTGAGCTGCGCTCGGTGGAAGTCGGGCGGCGCGGTTGTCAGCGACCAGGCGGTGGCCGACTACCTGACGTTGGGGGGGGGGACCCAGGGGGCATAGCGTCATGCCCAGACAGTCGGATGGGCCCCCGGGCGTGGGGCAAAGATCTCCGTCACTCAGGCCGGGGCCGGAGAAGTTCACCGCGAGCACCTACGTTCGCGATCAGGACGGGAAGCGCCGCCAGGTCCGAGCGCAGTGGCGAAGCGAAGAAGATGCCCGCGCAATCTCCAGCGGCACTTGAAAACCGAACCTCGCCCTCTGCGAGGCACGGTGATAACGAGCGTACGACGCTCGCCGAGCTGTTCGCGTTGTGGATCGCGAGCAAGGAGAAAGCCGGGCTGAAGCGCCAAAGCGTCGACAAATACCAGCGTGCATGGGACAAGCACGGCGCCAAGCAGATCGGTGAACTGCGGGTCCGAGAATTCCCGACCAGTCGCGCTGAAAGCCACCTCGGATCGTGGCTGAGTCGGCGATGAGTCAGGCCAAGTTTCTCCGGGTGGCACTCACCGGCATGTTCGCGATGGCTGTCCGGCATGACGTGCTGGCGGTCAATCCGCTCCGAGAGACATCGCGTAATACGAGAAGAAGACGCCGGGCGTGCCTTGACCGTGGACGAGTTCGCGAGGGGTCGCGCGGCGGTGGTCGCGTACACCCAACGTGAACACGTTTCCGGTCCACGACCAGGACGTCTGTTGCCTCCGTTCGTCGATGTGATGGGCTCGACCGGGTGCCGGCCGAATGAGGTGCTCGGGCTTCGTTGGTCGGATGTCGATCTGCTGTCCGATCCGCCAGTCATGACGGTCGCGGGCACGGTGATCGATCACGGCAAGGTCAAAGGTCAGTCGTTGCGTCGGCAGGATTCTCGGAAGGGCGATGCGCCCGATCACACGGTCGTATTGCCATCGCTGGCTGTCGAAGCGCTGGCTCAGCTGCTCGGTGAAGCGAGCAAGGATCTCGAATCGTTGGAGACTCTCGCGGACAAGCCGGTCTTTCCGAATCGCGACGGCGAGTGGATGAGCCTGAACAACCTTCGGCGGTCTCTGCGTGCTGCACTGCCCGATGACCTGAAGTGGGTCACTCCGTATTCGCTGCGGCGAACCGTGGGAACGGTGATCCGCGACGGCCTCGGAGTCGAGCAGGCACAAGCCCAGCTGTCCCACGCTCAGCTCGCGACGACCGAGCACCACTACGTCGAACGGCGCACGCACGGTCCGGATGTTCGCGAGGTCCTCGACCGGTACGCGAAGGAAAGTACGGATTCGAATATAAGGGGAAAGTGAGGGATTTCACCTCGATGATCTTGGAAGGAAAGAGCCCCCGATCTGCTGATGCAGCTCGGGGGCTCTTTTCTGCGCGCCCGGAGAGACTCGAACTCCCAACCTTCTGATGGGTTCGTGCGTACATAGTTGTCCGCTGGGATCGTTCAGAGTGCCTGTGAGGCAACGTATTCTGCCTTGGACTGTCTTTTGACATCTGGGTCGGTACGCCAATGTACGCAGACGTTTGTGCGGTCAAAGTAACGACGGTTCATGTCCGAGTCCGATGGGCCTCACCCACCCTGTGACACCGTAATGACGCTCAGGGCTTTGGGTCACCACGGTAGCCCTGGCGAGACAGTAGATCACGACGTTGATGATGAAGAGCTATCGCGCTATTTGCGTGCGAGAGCTGATGACGAAGACGCGGTTTACGTGCGTATTTCGTGTTGGCATCCGTGGGTAGATGTCAGGCTTCGTGAGCCCTGCTGCGTACTCTCTGCGTCCCACTAGGCGTGCCCTGGGGAGATGCACCCGGTGCCAGCGTGCCGCACCGTCCACTCAGCCCACTTCGCAGGCGGGGGCTGCCTGATGACTCCGTTTCGAACGGCCGTCAAAGTTGATGGCGGCCGTTCGAACCCGCGTCTAGAATTCCTCAGCGTTACCATCCTCTGCTTCTTCGTCAATTTGGGAAGCTGTATCCCAGGCCGCCGGCCCCCTCGCCTCGATCTCAACCACCTTCGCGAGATACGCCTCGGTATCGCCCTTTGCAGATGCGAGCTTCATCTGAAATACAGCATCTCCGGAATTTGCAATTCGATGCTCATTCTTCAGCAGCAATTCATTCGCCTCATCCTCCCATCCAAGCTCTTCAAAAACACGCAGTTGCCACCACAGGTCGTCATCGCGAATGAAATCTTTGAGCGCCAGGATGAATAGGTCATCGGCCAGATTGCTCAACAAATTCTTAATATAGTATGCAGCTGTAAAATAGTTATCGGCAATCAGCGCCTCCCGAATACCCCCCAGGAGCACCTCGGCGGATTCTTTGTAACGCCCTACTTCCGCAAGCACTCCAGCCTTAGTGCTCCAATCATCACTAACCTCCTCGACTGCCCGATCCTTAACATCCTCGGGAAGCTTTTCCGCAATTCCCTGGACGTTCCTTATTAGAACTTGATAAAATGGACTTGGATCATTTTCTAGTGCACGCTCGACATACTTATCCCTCAGATGTTCATCGCCAGATTGGCTATACAATCGCGCCACCGCGAGCCAATCCTCTTGTTCCCGAGCAACTTCCAGCTTTGCAAGTATTTCCCGCAGCTTCAACTCATCGGACCGCTCTTCAGGCTTTCCTTCCGCATAGGACGAACCCGAACGATACGCGCGCACACGCTCAAGCCAATGCCGGCGATACAGAGCTACTTGATCAGAATCTAGCTTGCGGTCAAACCCGCCTTGAATCTGAGTCTCACGGTGACAATCGAAGCATAGGACAGCAAGGTTTCCGAAATCATTATTACTTGGATTATCATCAATATGATGAATTTGCACCGGCTTCTTGTTTCGACACACACAGCACGTTCGGTCCGACTCGA